>NZ_JADYXI010000007.1:0-197094 GCF_015864375.1 Pseudoalteromonas sp. SWYJZ19 | reverse complement strand
ACGAGTGAAACGTTATATTCTTCCAGAAAAAAGAAAACGGCCCAAAAGTAGGACCGTTCGAATTTCAAAAACTCGGTACACCATTAAGTCAAAGCATGCTTAACTGAATGGTGTTAACCTACGGGTCGTTTTGTCGTATGTAGCTGCCATTTATCTGATCCGCTCGAATTGTGAGCCAAACTCGTTACAATGAAACAATGTCATAATACGAGAATCAATAATGAAAACAAAACTCACCTTATTAAGCGCGGCACTCGTTGCCAGC
Source organism: Pseudoalteromonas sp. SWYJZ19 (assembly GCF_015864375.1). Taxonomy (NCBI): domain Bacteria; kingdom Pseudomonadati; phylum Pseudomonadota; class Gammaproteobacteria; order Alteromonadales; family Pseudoalteromonadaceae; genus Pseudoalteromonas; species Pseudoalteromonas sp. SWYJZ19. The sequence continues at coordinate 196,829 of NZ_JADYXI010000007.1, read as the reverse complement.
TTAACTAGCACCGGCATACACGCCAAAGAATCGCTACAATTTAAAGATGTTTTTAGTTTTAAATCAGCTAAAAGCACGCAACTATCTGACAATGGTCAAGTACTCACTTTTAGTGCAACGCCGTATCGTGGAAATGCAACTGGCCAAGTTTACTCACTACAAAGCAATACTCTCATCGCAGAAGTAGAGCGCGGCACTAAGCCTCATATTAATAAAGCCGCTAACTGGGTCGCTTTTACACAAGTGCCTACCTTACTTGAAAAAGAAATAACCAAAAAAAAAGACACACTTAAAAACAATCTGGTACTCGTAAACACGCAATCAGGTGCCCAACAAAACTTTGCTGATGTAAAAGATTACACGGTATCTGATGACGGTATGTGGCTTGCTTATCGTTTAAATAAAAAAGACGATGACGCAAAAGTAGAAGATAAAACCGATAGCGCTAAAAACGAAGTAGACAACGCTATCACGCCCGATAAAAAAGATAAGAGCTATGCGCTTGTTATCGTAAATTTATCTGATAAACGCACCCATACAATAGAAAACGTATTTAGCTACGCGATTAACTCAGCCAACAGCCAGCTATTAGTGAGTCAAAGTTACAGCGATGGTAATAACAACCAAATAGCGTTAATTGAGCTAAGTGACTTTAATAGCAGCGTATTAATTGATGAACCGGGCGCAATCGCAAATAAAATAGCATGGCACCCAACTGACAATATTGCAGCGTTTACATTAGGTAACTATGTAAATGATGACACGCGCCGTCGAAGCTACAGTTTACAGCTATATAAAAACGATAAACTTTCAACAATAGCCTCACCTGATAAAACATGGACCCTAGGTAAAACAGCATCCCTTAAATGGTCAGAAAATGGCGAGCGCTTATATTTTGAAAACCATCCAAAATTAGCAGCTAAAGTAAAAGCCAAAGAATATACCGACGAAGCCTCACTATACGATTTTGACACCATTCGTGAACACAAAGGTTTAGATGTATGGCACAACAACGATGCGCAAATAAAACCGCGTGAAGAACAGCAATGGAACGAAATTAATAAAAACCGCCATTACAGCGCGGTATATCACGTTAACTCGCAAAAAGTGGTACAGCTAAGTACCACTAATATGCCTGAGGTTGCACTAAACCCTGAGCGAGATGTGTCTTTACTTGGCTCATCTAACATCCCCTACCTAGAAAAAATAATGTACGGCGGTTTTTTTGCTGATTACTTTGCAGTAAATATAAACACCGGTAAACAAACTTCCATTATTAGTAACTACTCGTTTAGGCCAAGCCTTGCACCAAATGGTGAATTTGCAGCTTATTTTAGCGATAGCCAAATACAGCTAAAAGATTTAAAAAATAATAAAGTAACACCGCTTACAAAAGCGATTCAGGCAACCTTTGCTGATGATAAACACGACTACCCATCTACTCAACCTGGTTATGGTTTTGCTGGTTGGATGACCGACAGCAGCCAAGTGCTTGCTTATAGTAAATACGATATTTGGGCATTTGACGTAAAAACGCAGCTTGCTAAACGCCTAACTAATGGTAAGCAAAGTAATACGCAGTACCGTGTTATTAAGCTTGATAAAACCCAAGTGAGCTTTAAAAAAGGCGATACATTACTTGTCTCTGCTATTAACTTACAAACTAAACAAAGCGAAGTTGCAAAGCTCGACTTAACCACTAACACAATAACTAACGTGCTTAGCGGTAATAAACGCTTTGATATGGTTAAAAAAGCCAAAAAGGCTGACAAGTACTTATTCACCTCGCAAACTTATAGCCAATTTCCTGATTACTACCAAACTGATTTTAGCTTTAGCGCACCAAAACAAGTGACCACGCTAAACCCACAAATTAATAATTTTGCGTGGGGCGAAAAGCCAGAGCTGATAAGCTATAAAGGTTTTGATGGCGAAGACTTACAAGGCGTACTAATAAAACCAGCGGGCTATAAAAAAGGCGATAAAGTACCTGTGGTTGTGTATTTTTACCGTTACATGAGCCAGCGTATGTTTGATTTTCCAAAAATGGAATTAAACCATCGCCCTAATTTTCCTATGTTTACCTCAAACGGTTATGCGGTATTTTTACCTGATATTCGTTTTGAAATAGGTCACCCGGGTAAATCGTCAACGCAAACCATGATAAACGCCACCCAAAAATTAATAGATTTAGGCATAGCCGACCCAGATAAAATAGGCTTACAAGGTCACTCTTGGGCGGGCTATCAAAGTGCGTTTATGATAACCCAAACAGATATGTTTAAAGCGGTTGTATCTGGCGCACCAGTATCAAACATGACAAGTGCTTACAGTGGCATACGTTTAAAATCGGGCCTTGCTCGTCAATTTCAATACGAAACAGGACAAAGCCGTATTGGCAAAAACTTATTTGAAGCACCAGAACTTTATATAGAAAACTCACCGGTGTTTTTTGCAGACAAAGTTAATACGCCTATCTTAATAATGTCTGGCGACAAAGACGATGCAGTGCCTTGGCATGAAAGTGTGCAGTATTACTTAGCTCTGCGCCGTGCAGGAAAAGATGCTACATTTTTACAATACGAAGGTGAACCACACCACTTGAAAAAGTTTCCTAATCAGGTCGATTTTTCAGTACGTATGATGCAGTACTTTGCTCATTACTTAAAAGGCAAACCAGCTGCAAAGTGGATGACACAAGGCGAGGCATTCGTTGAAGAGTAAATAACCCACACACAAAAGCCGATATTGCATAAAACAATATCGGCTTTTTTGTTTTTAAAATTTGTATTTCTTATACCAATTCGCTTAATTAAATAAGCTATTTTGAGGCTGGAAAAACGTGTTGATAGCTAGGCAAAAAATTCGATATTTAGTTGTTCTAAATGAGAATTTTTTAACGCAGGTAGCGACACGTTTAGCCCCGCAAAATGATTAAGTATTATTGCGGATTGGTATTAAGCTACAAACACAACTCTCTAAATGGCAATGTGGCTGCGCCAATTGATACCGGAAAATTATCAATATTAGATACCACCAGCTTTGGCATAGGGCGTTTAGCGCCACGTCTAAATTGTGCATAAACCTCAGTTCGTGCAATAACCTTTTCAGCCAACTCTTTTGGAATATGGCCACCAATAATAATCGCCTCAGCATCTAATAATGCAGAGCAACAGGTTGCCACTAAATCAAATGAGTCTTGAACTTTAAACAGCCACTCTTCAACACCTGGCCAATCGGGGTCAAAGTTGTCATGCAGGTCGTAAATAGAAGTAACCGCTACGCCATTTTTTTTCAAAATACGTTTTAGTAATTCAAGATTAGGGTGGGCATATAATTTAGGCGGTAGCATGTCGCCAAGCTCACCTGCGTTTCCGTATGTACCGCGCAGTACGTCGCCATTATTTACAATACCACCACCAAATGCGGCCGACACAAACATATAAACAAAGTTTTTATATTCACGACCAATACCAGCAACACCTTCACCTGCGGCTGCGCCTGTAGCATCGTTAACAACCCAAGTAGGGAGTTGAAAATGCTGCGACACAATATCGATAATATCAACCTGCGACCACTCTTCTAGCATATGGTGGGTATTCATTTTCCCATCCATTGAGCTAAAAAAGCCAGAGATACCCACGCCCACTCCCAGTACTTTTTCACTTGGAATGTCACGCTCAGCGCTTATTTCTTCCACCAGCTTTTGTGCACATTTAAGCACATTATTAATGCTCATATCCGACATTAGCTGCATATGGGTGTAAACCACCTTTCCCGTAAAATCCATTACAGCAAGCGAAATAGCATCAAGTAAAATAGCTAAGCCAAAGGTAAATCCGTAATCGGGGTTAAGGGCAATGCCAAACCCCGGCTTACCTTTTTTATTAGGAATAAGCGTATCGCTTTGTACAATTACACCGTGCTGGGTTAACGACTTAAGTAAACGCGACACAGTTTGCTGTGGAATACGAGTTGCGCTCACAATATGACTTTGAGTTACGCACTTTTCCCAAAACACCACTTTTATAATATCGCGCTCAATATCTTGAAATAGCTTTTCGCCTTTTCCAAGCTCAAAACCAGAGCGTAATAAGTTACTGTTGTTTAACGAAAACATAGGTATTAACCCTAACAAAATTGGAGCACAAGATTACGTGAAACCATTATAAAGAACAAGTGGGAAAACTGCGCCTACTCAATCACTATCACTCTAAAATCGTTCACATTTGTGTTAGTTGGCCCAGTAATAATTAAATCATCAATTGCTTTAAAAAACTGATGGCTATTATGTCCTTCTAATTGCGCTTGAAGGCTCTCTCCTGCGCTTTGTGCCCGTGTAACCGTTGTGCTATTTATGTAAGCACCCGCTACATCTTTACTACCATCTACACCATCTGTATCACAAGCAAGTGCGTAAATACCCGCTTCGCCATTAAGTGCCTCAGCCAACGCCATTAAGTATTCCTGATTGGGCCCGCCATCGCCATAAACATCAGCAACGGTTACTGTAAGCTCGCCACCTGAGAACAACATAACGCGCTTGCCTTGGGCTTTTTGCTCAAGAGCGATAGCCGCATGTTGCTTTGCAACTTCTTTAGCCTCGCCTTGAATATCATACCCTAGTACCTGGGTTTCCCAACCTTGATGTTGTGCAACACTTATAGCGCTATCAATAGCATGCTGTGCATTTGCAACAATAAAGTACTCACCCACGGTATCAGCAACTCGTTCTTGCTCTGGTTTTAATAAATGCGCTTCAACCTCTGCAATTACCGGCCAATTGTACTTTTGTAAAATAGCCAGTGCATCGGCTTTAGTACTGCCATCGCTAATGGTAGGGCCTGATGCTATATCACTTGGTTTGTCCCCTACTACATCTGAAATAATGAGCGTAACGTAATCCGACTTAGCGGCCTGCGCTAACTTACCGCCTTTAACAAGTGACAACTGCTTACGTACTACATTTATTTCATCAACGCTTGCACCACTTCTAAGTAAAAACTGATTAAGCTTTTGCTTTTGTGAAAAAGGCACATCATCAACAGGTAGGCACATCAACGACGAACCGCCCCCCGAAATAATAAACAAAATAGGAATATCAGCTGGATTATTTCTTACAAGCTCCAATAACTCTTTGCCAGCAGCTAAGCTGTTATCGTCTGGTGTTGGGTGGTTTGCACTAAGCACTTTAATTCGCCCAGTATCGCCGCTACTTTCGTAGCCATAACGCGTTACCACTGCGCCAAAACATTTATCACCATAAAAGCGATTAACTTCGGCGGCCATTTCAGCGGCGGCTTTACCCGCCCCCACTACACACAACCCTTTGCTTGCATCTATATTTTCTAAATACTTACTCATGCAAGCACTCGGTTTACAGGCATTTACCGCAGTGGTAAATAAATCAATTAAAAACGACTTTTTAGAATCCATTAGTCACAGCTCACGAAAAAATTGAAGGAATAGCTAAACAAATTAATATCATCACTATAAACATGCTAAGTAGCATAACGATATCTTTGCCAGTTAAAATTGAGTTTGATACTGTCTCGGCATTTTGTACTTTTGTTACTTCGTTTACTTCTCGTGGAATTAAACGACTCGTAACATAAATAATCACAGTAGCGCTTACAAAACCGATAAAATTCCACCAAAACCAGAAAATATCAGGCGCAAATACCGACACCAACAAGTTAATTAATACACCACTAATTAAGCCAATATTGGCATGCAATGCAGCACTGCGTTTACTTAGTACAGCAACTAAAAATACCGCCAGTATTGGGCCATAAAATAACGAACCTACCTTGTTAATCGCTTCAATAATGGTTGGTGCAATATCGCCAGCAAAAAGTGATAGTACTAAGGTAATTGCGCCCCATGCTAAACCTAAGTATTTAGCTAACTTTAAGTAAGATGGTTGGTCGAGCTCTTTGTTAGATATACGGCTGTAGTCTTCAATACTTACGGCCGAAAGTGAATTAATCGCAGAGCTTAGTGACGACATCGCTGCCGACAAAATAGCAACAACTAACAAACCAATTAAGCCATGCGGTAGGTAATCTAAAATAAATATAGGCATCATCCAATCAGGGTTATCTGCTGGAATTTTTGCTAAAAATTCAGGGTTACTCATTGCCAGTGTGCCAACAATTAAACCCGACACACAATATAAAATGGTAATTGGGAAGCGCACTACGCCATTTGCTAAAATCATGTAGCGTAGGTTTTTAGGATCTTTTGCACTGAGCGCACGTTGCGCTTGCGTTTGGTCACACCCGTAGTAAGAGGCATAAAGTACCACACCACCAAAAATCATCGGTAAAAAGCCAAAGCCGTCACCGCTAAAACCAAATGAATCAAACTTAATCGCTTCTAATCGGCTCGAGTCAACATTACTAATAAACGAGTCAACGCCACCTAAGTGATAAAGCCCAAACCCTATACAAGCAATAGTCCCCAACACAATGATGATCATTTGAATCGCATCACCATATACTACGGCTTTCATCCCACCTTGCAGTGAATATAAAACAGTTATAACACCCGTTAGTACAATAGCTTGCCATGCTTCTATTCCCATGGTGCCTTGTAGAATAAGCGATACCGCGTAAATCATAATACCGGTGGCAAACGCACGACTAAATTGAAACACCACACTAATAAGTACACGAGTTGAGCGGCCAAAGCGCATCTCTAAATAATCGTAAATACTAACAATGCCGCTTTTATAAAGCTTGGGTAAAATAGTTGCTAAAATTAAAATCATCGCCAGCGGAACACCCAGCTCATACGAGAGCCATTGCATACCACCACCTTTACGCAAACCAACAAATGCAGGAGCCGAAATAAAACTAATAGCCGAAAGCTGAGTGGCCATTACCGACAAAGCCAAAGGTTTCCAACCTAAGCTTTTACCCCCTAAAAAGTAATCATTTTTATTGGTTTGTTCGCGTAGCATAAATCCCATTACCAATAAGGCACCAAGATAAAGAGCAACTATTGAAAAATCTAATATATTCATAATTAATTCGCGTATTCACAATATGAAAACACTGCGCCTTTTCAAAAATAAAATACCAAATGGCTACCTGCCCTTATCTTTTTAATAAACGAGCCTAGTCAAAAAGATAAACCTGTAGCTAACTTAGCTGAAAAATGCATCACAATGCAAAAAACCTATTAACCCCAAAGTGAGTTAATAGGCATAAAGCATTTATTTAAAAGTCGTATTTAACTCTTAAAGTAACGCGTCGTGGGAGAATCGGGCGACCTACAAAGTATGGATTATCTGCCGTTTGGCTATTGCCTAAACGTGGCGAACCTTCAGTAACACCGTCAGAATCAAACAGGTTAAATACCCCAACGCTTAAGCGGACTGTTTGCTCTGGTGCAACTTGCCAGTTATAACCTGCATCAAATCTAAATAAATGGAATGAATCAAGTTCTACAGAGTTTGCATCGTTAGCAAAGTTTTTACCTGTAAAGTTATGATAAATAGAAGCATCCCAGTCATCTGTGGTATAGCTTATAGATGTATTGAATAGTATTTTTGGTTTACGACGTAACTCGTTACCAATAATAGAAGGGTCTGAATCAAATTCAGTAAATTCGTGATCGGTGTAGGTCATGTTGGCATCAACAGCCCACTCATCGGTAATATCGTAACGACCTGTAAGCTCAACACCGGTTGCTTTAGTTGACTGCATAACTGGCAGCTCTAATACGCCACCATTACCATCGTTTACAAAGTCTACGCTGCGTCTATCTTTTAAGTCAGTTCTAAATAACGCAACACTGCCGCTAAAGTCGTTATCAAAAAACTTAACACCTAGTTCGCCCTGCTCTACAATTTCGGCTTCGTAGCTGGCAGGCTCGCCTAAGTCATTAAACTGAATACCTCTAATTTCTGGGAAGAAAAACCCGCGAGATGCATTGGCATATACATTTAAGTTATCTGTTAAGCGATATAACGCCGCACCCGATACAGCAAATTCAGACGTATCTACTTCACCGTAGGTCATTACACCACTACCGGTTGTGTTTACTTGTAAGTTAGATGCGAGTGATGGGTCATTATTTATTTGTACAACTTGGCTGCCTTCGCGGCTAATTTTGCCTTCAATTTCTTCGTAGCGAACACCAAAGTCAAAAATCCAATCGTCACTTTCCATTTGATCCGCTATATAAAGTGCACGGCGGGTAGCGCTAATGGTTTGGTTAGTATAAGAAATACCTGGCCCACTAATGCCATTTTGTGTGTATTGAATCTCGTCGCCATTAACATCGGTATACGTTAAGTCAATTAAGCGAGGGTTATTATTAAATTCACCTAAGTAAGTCGTAATAACGTTATCGTCGTCGGCTTCACTGTGAGAGAAAAATGTACCAACTGTAATATCATGGCTAAAATCACCTACATAAATACTTTTGATGATATTAAATTCTGCAGAAAAATCTTCAGCTGGGCGGTCGCGGTCTAAAATGCGGTTAGCAAATAGTAAGTCATCGCTTGCAAGTGCGATACCTGAATTAACATAAGAAAACTCAGCGCCGCTTGCATCACCTAAGCCACGGTTAGCTAAAAAGTCGTCTTGGCTTTCAGGTACATTAATAATACCGTCGCCATCTAAAAATAAATTAAATTCGTGTTGGTATTTAGCGTATTTACTGCGCATGTTGATAGCAAAATCGTTAGCGAGTTCTTTTTCAAATACCACTGAAACAGAGCCACCTTTAGTGACTACACCATCGCTGATTGGCGATTCATAACGACCATTTGCCGTATCGTACGTTAAGTTAGATACTTGCGCTGTTTGCAGTGATTCTACTTCACGACCATCGTTACCGATTAAGCGCTCACGGCTTTCGCCATCAAGTGGAATAGGTAAATAAAACTGAGCTTGGTCGTCAATGTACTGTCCGTAAACCGTAAATGAGCCAGAGCCATCATCAAATTCTTTACGAATATTACCACGTAACTGAGTACCTTTAGTCTCAAGGCCTGTATCTAACGGGCCCTTGTCGTAACGGTAAAAACCAGATAGTGCGTAATATAAGCCGTCTTCATTAAGTGGACCGCTCGTAGCAAAATCTAAGCGTGTACGCCCTTGATCAGAAAGCTCCATTTGTACGGTACTTTGCGGATCGTCACTGCCCGTTTTAGAAATATAGTTAATAATGCCGGCCACAGAGCCTTGGCCAAATAAATTAGATACACCACCACGCACAAACTCTACGCGTTCAATACCCAGATCGTTACGGTAATACACATCAAACGCCGATGAGTTCAAACCAAAAACACTCAGTGTAGGTGAACCATCATAAGACAGCGGCGTAAATTGAAACTGACCCGATGAAGGTAAGCCTCTTACTTGTAGGTTAGTAGCGACTTCACCGCCACCGCCTTCTACTTTAATACCCGGAATATAGCGAAGCACATCTGCTTGGCTACTTGAAGAAAGCTTTACCAGCTCGTCTTCGCTAATAGATGTTACTGATTGTGGAGTGTCTGAAATAACACGCCCTTTACTGGTACCAGAGACGATAATACGCTCAACGTTGTTAGCTTTTTTTGCTGTATCTGGTGCAGTTTCTTCTGCTGCATAAGCGCCCTGTGCAAGGCATAAAGATACAATAGAGGCGATCGTAGTTTTATTCACGGGTATTCTCCATTTGTGCTAGTTGTCTGTGTGTATTTACTTAGAGTGTGGCTAAGTAAAGCCGAAATAATCAAGTGAACATGTTAGTTTTTTGTTACTTCGAACAGGATTTAAGCACAGAAAAAAAACATTTACAACCCATAATGAGTGCTTTAATATTGTCCAAATCGAAAATAACACACAAAGAGCACCCAATATGACTACTATAAACAGCGGTAAAATTGACTCAGCAACGGCTTCATCGCTTGCAGACCTTGCTACTAAAACACTTATAGCAAACGACTTAGGTGGCTATACAGTACCAACACATGGCCTATACCCGTTTCAGTGGAACTGGGACTCAGCCATTACAGCGCTAGGTTGGATGAAGTCTGACGAAAGCCGCGCATGGCAAGAAATTGATGTGTTATTTTCAGGCCAATGGGATGACGGCATGGTGCCGCACATCTTGTTTCATAAAGATTCAGATACTTATTTTCCAGGTCCTGACGTATGGGGATCAGATAAAAAAATCAAAAGTACCTCTATTTCACAGCCGCCAGTAGTTGCTACTGTAATGAAGGAGATGCTTGCCAGTGCGAAAGACAAAACACTTGCAGAACAAAAAGTTAAAGCGTTATTTTCACAAGTAGTTGACTATCATTTATGGTGGTACAACGACCGAGATCCTGAAAGTACTGGTTTAGTAGTGACATACCACCCGTGGGAGTCGGGCATGGATAACAGCCCATCATGGGATGACGCTCTTCAAGCTGTGCCATGTGTGGATTGGGAATATACGCGCCGTGATACAAGCCATGTAGACTCTTCTCAACGTCCACATAAAAGTGAATACGACCGCTTTTTATACCTTGTAGACTTTTTTAAACGTAACAACTTTGACAGTAAAGTAATTTACGAAACCAGCCCGTACAAAATGAATGACCTAGGTATTATTGCTATTTTGCACCGTGCAACCAAAGATTTACTCAAAATGGGTGAACAACTTGGTTTAAACGATGCCCGCACTGATTACTTAGCACAGCGTTTACAAAAAACAGAACAAGCCATAAACACTTTATGGTGTGAGCAAAGTCAGTATTTTTATTGTCGTGATGTATTAACTAACAGCTTAGCGAAAGTTAAAACATCAGCCGCGCTATTAACTGTATATGCAGGCTTAACAAGCGATGAGCAAACTAAAATAATTAATACAGCCACTGAAGATTTTATTGAGTCGAGCCAATTTAGTGTGGCTTCTACCCACCCTAAAGAAGAAAAATACGAGCCACAACGCTACTGGCGCGGCCCTATTTGGTTACACATTAACTGGATGATAGCCACAGGCCTTAAAGAAGCCGGCTGTGTAACAACGGCTGAAAAAATTCAAGATGATACGCGCAACCTCGTTGTTAAGTCGGGCTACTACGAATACTTTAACCCAGAAACAGGCGCAGGCTGTGGTGGTAAAGATTTCTCGTGGACAGCTGCAATAGCATTACATTGGCTACTTGACTAACAACTAAGGCAACATCATGAAACACACAATATGCTTTGGTGAAGTACTGGTTGATTTACTTTCAAATAAATTGAGCCAAAACAGCAACGAACACGAAGCGTTTACAAAGTTTGCAGGCGGTGCGCCTGCAAACGTAAGCGTAGCTATTGCAAAGCTAGGCGGTAATGCCTACTTTGCAGGAATGCTAAGCACTGATAGCTTTGGCGACTTTTTACATAACGCATTAAAAGAGCAAGGTGTAAAAACCGACTTTATGCGCTTTACTGATCATGCTAAAACGGCGCTTGCGTTTGTGTCACTTGATAACGACGGCGATCGTACGTTTGAGTTTTATCGTGATAACACCGCCGATCTGCACTTTAGTAATAATGACTTTAGTAGCGAATGGTTTGATCAATGCGATATTTTTCATATTTGCTCAAACACGTTAACCGACGAAAACATCAGAAACACCACCGCTTACGGTGTTAAATTTGCAAAAAAAAATAACTCAATTGTGAGCTTTGATATTAACTTGCGCCTTAATTTATGGCCAAGCGATGCTAACCCTCGCGAACATATTTTACCATTATTAAAAGACTGCTCAATTATTAAAGCCTCAAAAGAAGAGCTTGAATACCTTGCGGGTGAGCAATCGAGCGATGAGTTTATTACCCAAACACTGATTAACGGCTGTGAGCTATTTGTAGTCACAGATGCAAGTAACCCAATGTATTGGTTTACTAAACACGGCAAACAAATGCTTATCCCTAAAAAAGTAACTATGGTTGATGCTACCGCCGCCGGCGATGCCTTTGTAGGTGGCCTATTATATCAGCTAGGCTTACAAGCACTTACACCTGTGAGCTTTAGTACGCTTTGTGAAAATAATTCAAAGCTAAATACTATTTTTGAATTTGCTTCGTTATGCGGTGCCCACGCCGCATCTTACAAAGGGGCATTTAACTCCTTACCTAACCAAAAGTCTCTACACGATTTTAGGAGCGAACTATGAAAAGTACACCTGATAACTTTAAAAGCCATGAGTTTTTAACGCAGCACATTAGCGACACCTTAGCGTTTTACGAGCCAAATATTGACGACGAACACGGTGGTTTTTACCAAAACTTTTCTGATAATGGTGAGGTGTTTGATAAACAAACGCGCCATTTAGTAAGCTCTACTCGTTTTGTATTTAACTATGCACGCGCGTATCAAACCTTTAATGACGAAAAATACCTTACCCGTGTTAAATCGGGTATTGAGTTTATTCGTAAGCATCATCTTGTTGAGCAAACTGGCGGCTACAACTGGTTATTAAAAGTTGAAAACGGCCAAGCTACCGTGCTTGATAACACTAACCATTGTTATGGTTTTGCGTTTGTTATTTTAGCGTACAGCTGGGCATACCGTGTGGGCGTTACAGAGGCGCGTGAATACCTCAACGATACATTTCAAACAATGGAAACACATTTTTGGGATGCAAAAGCAGGGTTATATAAAGATCAGCACAACAGCGACTTCACAAAGTGCGATTCATACCGTGGCCAAAACGCCAACATGCACACCTGCGAAGCACTTATTGCTGCTTATGAAGCAACAAAAGACGAGATATTTTTAAACCGTGCGCTTACCCTTGCCGACAACATGGTTAATCGCCAAGCTAATTTAATGGGCGGATTGATTTGGGAGCACTACGATATAAATTGGCAAGTCGATTTAGAGTACAACAAAGACGATCCTAAAAATTTATTTCGCCCGTGGGGCTTTCAGCCTGGTCATCAAACAGAGTGGTCAAAACTGCTTATGTTTTTAAATAAGCATAAGCCACAAAAATGGCTTATTGAACGCGCTCAAGCATTATTTGATAACTCAATAGATGTAGCATGGGATAAAAAGCACGGCGGTATTTGCTACGGCTTTGCACCTGATAAAACTATTTGCGATGACGATAAATACTTTTGGGTTCAAGCCGAAACTCTGTGTTGTGCTGCCTATCTTTATCAAGCAACAGGTGATGAAAAATACCAGCAATGGTACGACAAAATTTGGCAGTATTCATGGCAGCATTTAGTTGATCATAAATACGGTGCTTGGTTTAGAATTTTAACCGTAGATAACAAAAAAATGGATACCGAGAAAAGCCCTATTGGTAAAACTGATTACCACACTATGGGTGCCTGCTTTGATGTGCTCGAACTATTAAAGTAACTATGTAGTTATAACTTTTACAGTATTGTGTAGACCTTTTAACCGCCAGTTTGGCGGTTTTTTTCTTAATGGGTGGCCAAAATCACTGTACCACTTGTATCTTGAGGTTTTGGATGCAATCTCATCAGAGAAACAAACTCAGGCTAAAAAAACTGGTAAGGCTCGTAAACGCTCTGTTAGCACTGACTTGGAGAGAATTAAAGAAGATAAATCAAAAGAAAAAAGGCTAAAAGATAAATACCGACATGAGTTAGATGTTGCTAATCAAAGGCTAGATGAAGCATATGCAGAGCAAACAATGCTGTTAACTGCGATGATGAATTTTCTAGATATAGAAGATAGAATTAGATTATTACGAGAATCAAAACCTAAGATCGTTAGCATTAAATAGCTAGAGGTTATTAATAATTGCCGCTACATTGTAGGGAAAATATAAATGAAAAAGATAACAAGGAAGCAGCACTTCGTACCCAGGTGTTTACTTAAAAACTTTAGCTATAACGATGGTGCTATTAATATATTCGATTCAACTAGGAATAAGTTACGGCCATCTAATGTTGGAGCTGAACTATTCGAGAATAACTTCTATGATAAAGACAACACGATCGAAAATTTTTTGCGTGATTATATTGAAGGGCCAGGCGCTCAGGCTTTAAAAATAATTACAAGGGAAGTTGATGGACAATTGGATTTTGAAGGGCGAGTAGACCTTCTTCGGTTTATTTTAGTTCAATTAAGCCGTACACCAAATGCATATTCTTCCTCGCTAGATAATATTGACAATTATTTTAATGAATTAATAAATCAATTAGGTCAATTAAATGGTTTTGATAAAGAAGCTCTAGACGGTATAAAAGTTTCTTTTGATAACCCAAAATATTTTCTTCAACTGCAAACACTGGAAGCAGCGCTCAAAGTGCCTCTTCTCTTAGATTTAGAGTGGCACATACTAATTAATGAAACAGCCACTGAGTTTGTGATATCAGATCATCCTGTGGTTCATTACAACTGGTATCTTCGTAACTTACACTCAATAGATATCAGTGGTTTGTCTAAATGTGGATTGCAAGTTTTCTTACCAATATCAAGCACTATTACCTTATGTTTATATGATAGTAAGATCTATAAAATGGGAGCTAAAAATAGTTCCTGTACCATAATTGAAAACTTACCAGATATACATCTGCTAAATGAACTTCAATTTAGGAGTCGAGGCTCATTTATTGTTTTTAGGTCTACAGATGACTCAAACTATGTTAAAAAAATGAGCGATAAGTTTCCAGCGAATAGCATTTATAGTAATACAGTAAAAGCCATAGCTCCCACAATTATTGGAAGGGAAGCTAAAAGTAAAATCACCCTCTGGCGTAAATCTTATATTTTTGATAGATGGTTGTCATTTTGCAAAGTTAAAAACAAGAAAAAAAGTCAGGATATAACCTGTTATGATCGAATACCTGAAGAATTAGCTAAACATGAACAATTCATTAAAGAAATGAGGTCAAAAAAAGAATAAAAATATGACTTATTTGCTTGTTTTTCAATCGCTATTTTATTGCTTTTATGACTTAAATTATGACTTTATTTTTAAGGAATAAAATACATTAAATTCAAGTGGTTAACTTTCAATCATATTTTAAATAATATTTTTTACCAAGGTTAAGGGGTGAAGCGATCACCCCAAGGTTACAAACTTTATTGTCTCTACACAACCTAAGCGTACTGCCCACAAGCAAATCCACAGCTCCACGCATACTGGAAATTGTAGCCCCCTAACCAACCCGTTACGTCAGTTACTTCGCCTATAAAGTATAGGCCTTTAGCTTTTTTAGCTTCAAAGGTTTTTGAGCTCAACTCGTCGGTATCTACACCGCCCAAAGTTACCTCAGCAGTACGATAGCCCTCGGTCCCATTAGGCTTTATTTGCCACGCATGAATATAATTTACTAACTCATCTATTTGAGCATGTGTAAGCTGATTAATATTACAATCTGGTATCGCTTTGCTTTCGTGCAGTATTTCTATAAAGCGTTTAGGTAAAATAGTCGCAAGGCTGTTTTTTAACGACTTTTGGGCTTGTGTTTCACGCCAATCAGCAAGTTGCTGCTTTAAATTAATTTCAGGTAATAGGTTTATAGTTACAGCCTGCCCTGCTCGCCAAAATGAGCTTATTTGCAATATTGCAGGGCCCGATAACCCTCGGTGAGTAAAGAGGATATTTTCTTTAAATACAGTGCCGTCTTCGCTTGAAACTTCACAAGGGATACTAATTCCCGAGAGCCCTTCAAAACGCTCTTTATCATGCTGATGCAAAGTAAATGGTACAAGTGCTGCCATGGTTGGTAACACGCATAAGCCAAACTGCTCTGCAATTTTATAACCTATTGGTGTAGCCCCTAGTTTTGGCATAGTTAAGCCACCCGATGCAATAACTAACGACTCACAGATTAAGGTTTCTTGCTCTGTGGTAACGCTATAGCCGGTTTCGGTTTTTGATACGCTGATCACTTCACTGCGTAGCTTTATATTTACTCCGGCCCACTCACATTCGGTTAGTAAAATATCAACAATGTCTTGTGCATTGTTATCGCAAAAAAGCTGGCCTAGTGTTTTATGGTGATACGCCAAGCCATGCCTGTCCACCAGCTCAATAAAGTCATGCTGTGTATAGCGACTTAAGCATGATTTAACAAAATGAGAGTTTGTGCATAAGTAGTTATCCGGGGTTGCATTTTCATTTGTAAAATTGCAACGCCCACCACCACTTATTAAAATTTTACGACCTGGTTTTTTCCCCATATCAAGTACTGTAACGCTTCGGCCACGGTATCCAGCTTGCGCTGCACACATTAATCCTGCTGCTCCCGCACCTATTACAATTACATCTACTTGGGTCATTTATTTATCTCATTAAAAAATTTGCTCGATTATAGCAAAGTTTAATAGCTAACAACGCAGCATTTGAATTATTAGTAATAACACAACAAAAACGCATCAGTAATAAGTAGGGAATAATTACCCCCCACAATAAAACAACCCTTTATGCTTATTTTTAATTTATATGACAAATACTAAACAACGAGTAAACCGCTAAAAACCTGGGTTATAACTAAATGAAAGAGGTACATAATAAATTGATATTTTAACCTAGTTAACAGATCGTTTACTTTTGTTCCCGCATCGTGATCTTATATCACGAAATAATAAATAAAAATCTAGGGATAATTATGACAACTAGTAAAACTTTTAAAAGATGCGCAATTGCAATTACAGTTAGTACGCTTTTTGCAGCAACATCTGGCATGGCTCAATCAGTTTCAAGTTCAATGGCTGAAACATCGGCTAAACTACAAAGCCAAGGCAGTTTCGAAACTCAGTTCATTATTAAATATAAAAATAATAACGAAATGGCGAGCTTTTCAACTGCTGACGCAAACCCGTCTAGCATGAAAAAGCGCGCACAGAGCTTTGTTAAAAACTTCGCTTCTAAAAAAGGCAAAGTAAAAGCAAAATATATTCGTGCAATGGCACTTAATAACCACCACGTAATGCGTGCTGATAAAAAATTAAGTGCGGCAGAGGCCCAAGAGTTTATGCAAGAAATGGTTGATTCAGGCAATGTTGAATACATTGAAGTGGATCAAATATTAAAGCCGTTTTCAACTCCTAACGATCCACGCTTTGATGACCAATGGCACTACTACGAGCAAGCCGGTGGTTTAAACTTACCTACTGCATGGGATACCGCAACGGGTAGCGGTGTAGTTGTAGCTGTACTAGATACGGGTTACCGCCCACATGCCGATTTAAATGCTAACATTTTACCGGGTTACGATATGATCTCTAACCTATCGGTAGCTAACGATGGCGGTGGTCGCGATAGCGATGCACGTGATCCTGGTGATGCAGTTGCTGCGAATGAATGTGGCACTAACGGTGCACAAAACTCTAGCTGGCACGGCACGCACGTAGCCGGCACAGTTGCTGCGGTAACCAATAACGGTGAAGGTGTTGCAGGCGTAGCTTATAACGCAAAAGTAGTGCCTGTTCGTGTACTTGGTAAGTGTGGTGGTTTAACCTCTGATATTGCAGATGGTATTATTTGGGCATCTGGCGGAAGTGTTTCAGGCATTCCTGCTAACTCAAACCCTGCAGATGTAATAAATATGAGTTTAGGTGGCAGCGGTTCATGTAGCTCTACAACTCAAAATGCAATTAACACCGCGCGTAGTAACGGCACTGTGGTAGTTATTGCTGCAGGTAACGATAACGATAACTCCGCAAACTACAACCCAGGTAACTGTAATGGTGTAGTAAACGTAGCATCAGTAGGTCGTAATGGCGGTCGAGCTTATTACTCAAACTACGGTAGCAATATTGATGTTGCAGCACCGGGTGGCGCGCAAAGTTTTGCAAACGACTCCGAGGGTGTTCTATCAACTTATAACTCAGGTTCGTCTACACCTTCAAGCGACAGCTACGGTTATTCGCAAGGTACATCAATGGCTGCGCCTCACGTAGCAGGTGTTGCGGCACTTATTAAGCAAGCAAAACCAGATGCAACGCCTGACGAAATAGAAAGTATTTTAAAATCAACAACCCGTTCGTTCCCTGCTACATGTACTAGCTGTGGTACGGGTATTGTTGATGCAGCCGCAGCTGTTGCAGCTGCAAGTGGCGGCACTACTCCGCCTACAGGCGGTGATAGCGAGCTTATTAATGGTGAAGCTAAAACAGGTTTAAGTGGGGCTGCAAATGCACAAGCGTTTTACACTATGACCGTACCAAGCGGTGCAACTAACGTAACATTCACTATGAGTGGTGGTACTGGTGATGCTGATTTATACGTACGTGCGGGCAGTAAACCTACAACTACTACCTATGACTGTCGCCCTTATAAAGGCGGTAATAGCGAAGAGTGTTCTATTGATAACCCTACTGCGGGAACTTACCACGTAATGCTTAACGGCTACTCTGCGTATTCAGCTGTGAGCTTGGTAGGTAATATTACTGGTGGTTCATCGTCTGGTGGCGGTACAGGCACTCCACAAGCAGGCGGCGGCACTATAAGCGATGTGACAGCCAATACTGGTCAGTGGAAACATTACACGTTAGATGTACCTGCAGGAATGAGTACGTTTACAGTAACAACGTCGGGTGGAAGTGGCGATGCAGACTTATTTGTAAAATATGGCAGCCAACCAACAACCACTACGTACGATTGTCGCCCTTATAAAAATGGCAACGCAGAAACATGTACATTTACCAATCCACAAGCAGGTACTTGGCACTTAAGCGTTAACGCCTATAGCACTTTCTCTGGTTTAACACTTAGCGGACAATACCAACCGTAATTTAAAATTTGAGCCGTAAATAAAAAACCGATGTTGTTTCCAACATCGGTTTTTAAATAGTAAGTAGCTGATTAATTAAAGCTAAAACCTACATTTTATTACTGTTATAGCTTCTCTAGTACTGATTCTGCACGGCTTACAACAAACTCTTTGTCTTGCTCTACAAATAAACCAGTTACTACTGCATTTTCAACAATCATAGCGTAACGCGTTGAACGTAAACCACCAAAACTAGCGGTATCTTTATCAAGCCCTAACGATTTAGTGAAACTTCCATCGCCATCAGCAAGCATTGTAATTTCTTGCGCGTTTTGCGAGTCGCCCCATGCTTTCATAACAAATGCGTCATTAACAGATACACAGTAAATAGCATCAACACCTTTTGCTTTAATTTTATCAGCAAGAGTAATAAATTCAGGTAGATGTGCATTTGAACACGTTGGTGTAAATGCACCTGGCACTGCAAATAACACGACTTTTTTACCTTCAAACAACTCTTTGTTTGTAAGAGATTGCATACCGTCGTCAGTTAATTGCGTTAACGTAACCGATGGTAATTCTTGGCCTTGCTCAATCATGGTGGTTCCTTTAAAAGATCAATACAGAATAAGTAACAATCATACTACGTAACCTATTACAGTGTAGGTAAAGTGTAACTAACTTAGTAACCCAGAGTAGTCTAGCAAAGGTTTATAGACCGCGTTCACTACATTTTATGAAAACTATTTTAGCTTCTATAGTTTTCATAAAATTTATTGCTCTGTAGTTAAGGTAAATTCAAATCGTTTATAAAGCGAGAAAAGTCATTACCTAACTTTTTATCCCGCATGCTGTACTCGACAATTGCTTTTAAATAGCCTAACTTATCTCCGCAATCGTGAGAGCGACCACTCATATGGAATGCTTCAACAGTTTCTTGTGCCATTAATGCGTCAATAGAATCTGTAAGTTGTATTTCACCGCCAGCACCTACAGACGTTTTTGCAAGTAGAGGCCAAATATTCTTACTCAGTACATATCGCCCTACAACAGCAAGATTTGAAGGTGCTAAATCTGCATCAGGTTTTTCAACCATTGCTTTAATTGCAGCACTTTTACCTGGCATTAACTCAACACCGTTTATATCAGCAATACCATATTTACTAATGTCTTCTTTAGCTACTGGCTCAAGCATTATTTGACTTGCTTGAGTTTCTTTAAAGCGTTTAATCATGGCCGCTAAGTTTTCAGTTTTTTGGTCCGCTGTATAAGCATCAAGTATCACATCTGGCAGGAGCACTACAAAGTTATCGTCACCAACTATTGGCTTAGCACACAAAATAGCATGCCCTAGCCCTTTAGCTTCACCTTGGCGTACACTCATAATGGTGACATCAGGCGGACAAATAGAGCGAATCTCATCTAATAAAGCACGTTTAACACGTTTTTCAAGAGTAGCTTCTAGCTCGTAACTTGTATCAAAATGGTTTTCGATTGCATTTTTAGAGCTGTGTGTAACTAATACAATATCTTTAATACCGGCAGATACACATTCGCTGACAATATATTGAATTAGAGGTTTATCAACTATAGGGAGCATTTCTTTTGGAATAGCTTTTGTCATAGGGAGCATTCTCGTCCCTAAGCCTGCTACTGGAATTACAGCTTTCATATCTATCCTTAGTGATTAAGTTTGTAAATAAACTAGCAGATACAAAATAGATACCAGCTGAATAAAGTTACCTCTTTTGAAGGAGTAAATTTGAAGCTGCTTTTAAAGTGAAGACTCTACACTTTGGGAATATAAAATAGATAGGTAAATAGTGAACTTATTAATGATTTTGTTGGGGGGGGGTGAGATTACATTAGCTAAATAAAAAAGCCTGAGATTGTTATTAATAACAACTTCAGACTAATCAATATTTAACAATACCTTACTGAAGGTAGAGTTATAAAACCTTTTTATAATTAAAGACCAGCGCGATCTTTAATCACTGCAATAAGTGGTGAGCTAGCAAAGTTGCCTTCAGCCCAAGCAATATCAGCACCATCTGTTAACGCACTTTTTGATAAGTTTTTAACTATATACTCACCAGTATCCACTGCATTACTAGCAACAGCATGGCGTAATAAGTTATTACCATTACATTGTACTGCATCATAAATATTACGAATTTTTACACGAGAGCTTTTAAGCTTGCTGCGTAATCGGTTTTTATCGTCTGCCGCAATATATTCACAAATAGATACTGCTAATTGATCTTCAGCATTTGCAGGTGCTGTATACGAAAAAGAACTTACAGCGACAACAGCAGTAAGTGCAACTAGCTTTGGTAATTTAAACATGACAAACCCTTTATAATACTTTGTTCTTATATAGACTATCAAATATTATATCAATCTATCAAAAATTACGCAATAATGTTAATGTTCTTTATACAAAGTTACGAATTTATAACTAGATTTGTTTTTTTCATCAGGGAGGTTTTCTTGCTCTTCTTTCACGCCCCAATTAGCAACTTTATTGTAATCAGGAAACTGTGTATCGCCTTTAATATCTAAATCAATAAAGGTTAAATACAAGCGTTCTGCTTTTGGTAAAAATTGCTCATAAATATTACCGCCACCAATAATCATTACTTCTTCAACAGCACAAACCAGTTCTAGTGCGGCCTCTGGTGTGGTTACCACTTCAATACCCTGTGCAGTATATTCGCTGTTTCGAGTAATAATAATATTACGACGCCCAGGTAAAGGACGGCCTATTGACTCAAAAGTTTTACGACCCATGATCACAGGTTTACCCGTAGTTATTTTTTTAAAATGCTGAAGATCCGCAGGTAAATGCCATGGCATTTTATTATCTAGGCCAATTACACGGTTATTTGCCATTGCTGCAATCATTGAAATTATCATAATAAACACCTAGTACTTTATTCTTAAACAAAGAAAAAGGAGCATAAGCTCCTTTTTAATAAATTCTATTTAATTAACGCTCGTAGACAACTTCTACGTCGTAATCATCTTCATCCCAGTCGTCCCAATCATCATCATTGCCTTTACCTTTAGTGGCTTTTTCATGATAGGTATCCCACTTGAATTCAACTTCTTCATCTTCAACTTGTACAAACTTCTCTTTAGGCATGCTATCAAGTAGTGTCATTATGTTGTGGATTAAAGGTTGAGTATTAAGCTTATTAATTGCTGAAATGTGATAAATATTTTCAGTTTCGCCCAGCTCTTCTGCAATCGCTTCGCATAGCGCTTTTGCTTCATCTTCTGGTAATAAATCTATTTTATTAAACACTAACCAGCGTGGTTTTTCAGCTAATTTAGGACTGTATTGGTGTAGCTCGTTAATAATCGAGAATGCATTATCAACAGGGTTTGAACCATCTACCGGCATTACATCAATAATGTGCAATAACACACGACAACGCTCTAAATGCTTCAAGAAGCGAATACCTAGGCCTGCACCATCAGATGCACCTTCAATTAGACCCGGAATATCGGCTATAACAAATGATTTATTTGCTTCAGGACGTACCACACCTAAATTAGGAATAAGCGTCGTGAATGGGTAATCAGCTACTTTTGGTCTTGCTGCAGATACACTGCGGATAAACGTAGATTTACCTGCATTTGGTAATCCTAGCAAGCCCACATCAGCTAATAATAGTAACTCTAACTTTAAGTTACGTACTTCACCGGGTGTGCCCAATGTTTTTTGACGAGGTGCTCGGTTAGTACTTGATTTAAAACGTGCATTCCCCAAGCCGTGGAAACCACCTTTTGCAACCAAAATTCGTTGACCATCTTGAGTTAAGTCGCCAAGTCCCTCTTGGGTATCAACATCCATGATGCGCGTGCCTACAGGCACCATAACAAATAAGTCATCGGCTTTTCGGCCTGTACAGTTACGGCTACGACCGTTAGTACCACGTTCAGCTCTATGAAAGCGCTCAAACTGATAATCAATTAGGGTATTTAAGTTTTCATCAGCTTGTAGATAAACACTACCACCGTCTCCACCGTCACCGCCGTCTGGTCCACCATCTGGAACATATTTTTCACGACGGAAAGACACGATGCCGCTGCCACCGTCTCCAGCTTCTGCGCGAATTTCTACTTCATCTACAAACTTCATGATTACTCACTTTAGGGATTGGCTTGTTTAATAACTCTATTATATACCCAAGCCAACACAAATGCAGGCTTGGGTATATATTTTGACTGAC
This sequence comes from Pseudoalteromonas sp. SWYJZ19, assembly GCF_015864375.1. Classification (NCBI taxonomy): domain Bacteria; kingdom Pseudomonadati; phylum Pseudomonadota; class Gammaproteobacteria; order Alteromonadales; family Pseudoalteromonadaceae; genus Pseudoalteromonas; species Pseudoalteromonas sp. SWYJZ19. The sequence continues at coordinate 173,905 of NZ_JADYXI010000007.1, read as the reverse complement.
TACAAAACAAAAAACCCCGCAAAGGCGGGGTTTTTAACTACCTTACTGATTACTCAGTTACGATAGTTACGTATTTACGGTTTAAAGGACCTTTTTGTTCAAACTGAACTTTACCATCTGCTTTTGCGAAGATAGTGTGGTCTTTACCGATACCTACGTTAGTACCAGGGTGGAAACGAGTTCCACGCTGACGAACAATGATGCTACCCGCTAGAACTGATTCGCCACCAAAACGCTTAACACCTAGGCGTTTGCTTTCTGAATCGCGACCGTTACGAGTACTACCAGCTGCTTTTTTATGTGCCATTTCTAAGTACCTCTAATTAAGCGCTAATGCTAGTGATTTTAACTTCAGTGAACCATTGACGATGGCCCATTTGCTTACGAGAATGCTTACGGCGTCTAAATTTAACAACCTTAATCTTCTCACCGCGACCATGTGAAACAACCTCAGCTGTTATCTTGCCACCGTTTACGAACGGTACACCGATCTCGATTTTCTCACCATCAGCAACTAAAAGTACTGAATCAAATTCTACTGCCGCACCAGTTTCAACGTCTAATTTTTCAAGACGAATCGTTTGACCTTCAGTCACACGATGCTGTTTACCACCACTTTGGAAAACCGCGTACATAATTAACTCCGTCTGTGCACCCTCAAATCGGCGCAACTAAAATATTCTTCGATAGGGCGCGAAGTTTACGCTAACGCGAAATAACTAGCAAGCCTATTTTGTAATTAAAATGAATAAAAAGTAGCTGCTTTGAGAGCAATTCAATATTTACCCCATTTTATATTAATTAGCCCTTTTGCCAAGCGCTTTTTAACTCTTAGTCGAAATAAATTAATGTACTCAAATATGACCCTCACAGCTTAATATCTAAGCACACCATAAACTGTATATTGATTATCAATTAATCAGTTATCTTGGCTAATTCAGTCTAAATTAAGTACTTTAATAGTGTTTTTTCAATCAATCGTCACAAAATATCGAGCTAGTGCATTTTTTGTTGTACAATCTGCGCCGTTCACACATAAAAATTGGCTCGGAGATCAATGGATATAAAAGCTATCCAGGCGTTAATCGAAAGCGATATGAATGACGTCAATCAACTTATACATGCGCAAATGCGCTCAGATGTGGCGTTAGTTAATCAGCTTGGTTTATATATAGTTAGCAGTGGCGGCAAACGCGTTCGTCCAATGCTCGCGATTTTAGCAGCCAAAGCGCTCGGTTATCAGGGTAAAGATCACATAACACTTGCAACAATTGTTGAGTTTATTCATACAGCAACGCTATTGCATGATGATGTTGTAGATGAATCAAACTTACGACGTGGCACACCTACAGCAAATGCTGAATTTGGTAATGCTGCTAGCGTATTGGTTGGTGACTTTATTTACACTCGTTCATTTCAGCTTATGGTTGGCCTTGGAAAAATGCAGGTTATGCAAGTACTTGCCGATGCAACAAACATTATTGCTGAAGGTGAAGTATTGCAGTTAATGAACTGCAACGACCCAGATACGACCGAAGCCAGTTATATGCAGGTTATTTACTCTAAAACAGCTAAGTTGTTTGAAGCAGCGACAGGCCTTGCTGCCATTATTACTGAGCAAGACCAAACTACTCTCGATGCACTAAACCTATATGGTATGCATTTAGGTACTGCGTTTCAGCTAGTAGATGATGTACTCGATTACAATGCAGATGCTGAGCAGTTGGGTAAAAACATTGGTGATGATTTAGCTGAAGGCAAACCAACGCTTCCACTTATTTATGCTATGCAACATGGTAGTGAGCAGCAAACGCAGCTTATTCGTGATGCGATAGAGCACAGTAATGGTATGGAGCATTTAGAAGACATTCTATCGGCACTAAAGCAAACTAATGCGCTTGAATTTACAATGCAAAAAGCAGAGCTTGAAGCTGACAAAGCTATTGCGTGTTTAGACTTTTTAGCTGAGTCTGACTATAAGCAAGCACTCATAAGCCTTGCTCGTATTGCGGTTGACCGCGACCACTAGTTTTAACTAGTTACACAGTGTGAAATTAATTCTGAGCAATAAAAAAGCCTGCAAATGCAGGCTTTTTTATTATTCTACTTTGGCTATTACGCCATGAAATCAACACCTTCTTTGATGTCTTTTTTCAGTGTTTCAAGCATGTCATTTTTTGCTTTTGTTTCAAATGCGCTTAGTTCGCCGTAAGAAAGAATTTCTTCTACGCCGTTTTTACCTAAACGTACTGGATGTGCAAAGTACTCTGCATCGCCATTTTCAACAGCAACGTAAGCGTAATCTACAACTTCTTCACCCTGTAGGCCTTTAACTAAAGACATACAAAAACGAGCTGCAGCAGCACCCATAGATAGCGTAGCTGAACCACCGCCTGCTTTAGCATTTACAACTTCAGTACCCGCATTTTGGATACGTGGAGTAAGTGCAGCAACTTCTTCATCTGTGAAAGAAACACCTTCAACTTGAGAAAGTAGAGGCAGAATAGTTGTGCCTGAGTGACCACCAATTACTGGTACTTTAACAGTTGCTACGTCTACGCCTTTAAGTTCAGCAACAAATGCTTCTGAACGAATAACGTCAAGCGTAGTAATACCGAATACGCGTTTAGCGTCGTAAGTACCTGCTTTTTTGAATACTTCAGCAACGATTGGAACTGTGCCATTTACTGGGTTAGTAATAATACCTACTAACGCTTTAGGACAGCTAGCAACAATGCCTTCTGCTAAAGTTTTGATGATACCAGCATTTACATTAAATAAATCAGCACGATCCATACCTGGTTTACGTGGCATACCCGCAGGGATAAGAACGATGTCAGAGCCTTCAAGCGCTTTGTTTAATTCGTCTGCGCCAAAGCCTGCTACTTTAACATCTGTTGGGATGTGAGAAAGGTCAACCGCAACACCTGGTACTACTGGTGCAACATCATAAAGTGATAATTCAGAGCCAGCTGGTAAGCCTGTTTTTAATAGTAAAGACAACGCTTGGCCGATACCGCCTGCAGCACCTAATACAGCAACTTTCATTGGAATTCTCCGTAATTTGAGGTAGGAAACATTTGTGGCTCTTAAGATAATGAAATTAGCGACTAAAAACAAATTTATCCTGTCTATTTCAAGTATATTTTCGACCATAGTCGTAAACTTTTGTGATTTAACGCATCAAACTGGCAAGTTAACTAAACAACTGCTGCATAATTATTCATTTTTGTGTAGAATTTGCGGCATAAATAACAAAAACGAATAAAGACTATGCAACCACAAGATAAACAAGAAGCACTGGTAAAAGCATTTAAATCACTATTAAAAGAAGAAAATTTTGGCTCTCAAGGCGAAATAGTTGATGCATTAAAAGATCAAGGCTTTGACAATATAAGCCAAAGTAAAGTATCGCGCATGCTAAGTAAATTTGGTGCTGTACGCACACGTAACGCCAAACAAGAAATGGTTTACTGCTTACCAGCTGAAATGGGTGTACCTACGGCTAAAAGCCCATTACGCCAATTAGTAATCGACATTATGCACAACGAAATGATGATCATTATTCGTACCAGTCCAGGTGCTGCTCAGCTTATTGCGCGTTTATTAGATTCATTAGGTAAAGCAGATGGCGTACTAGGAACAATTGCAGGCGACGATACTATTTTTATCGCTCCTGCTAAAATATCTGAAATAGATGTAACACTTGAACGTGTTCGCATTTTATTTGATACGGTTTAATAGCAAACTAAATTTGTTTTAAAAACCCGACTGAAGGCGCAAAGAAAGCAGAACCCATATCGGCTTGAGTAAAATCAAGCCAGTGGTCGTAACACTCCCCTTCCCCTAAACGACTATTAAGTACTTTTTCAAATGCGGTGCCCGTACAAGCGCATGTAATTGATAACATTCCCTGCTCATACACATCGCCATAAGGCATGCTCTGATTTAATAGTAGCGGTTGTCCGTCTTCGTCTTTTAGCTCGCTACGTGACGCATGGCTGGTTTCAATCGCGGGGGTAATTAGCGTGTTATCAAGGCGCGTACGCCCCATTATTTGTTCTTGCTCACTCAATGATAAGTGCTGCCACATAGTTAAGTCATGCTTATAACGCTGTACATGAATATAACTCCCCTGATCTTCAAAATTGCCAGGGTTACTAATTAAAGCCGTAGCGCGCTTTTTTCTTCCATGTGCGGTGTCGCCACCATAAATAAAACCATTAAAATCACGACCATCTAAAAAGCGAAAATTACGAATTTGCTCCACCAGCTCAACATCGGGAGCAAATAGTTTTAAAATTTGCAGCGCAAATAAATGGTTAACGTCTTCACGGTCAGAGCGAATTTGCACAAATAAATCGCACGGTTGTACGCTCATTTGATGATCGCTATGGTTTATATTAGGAAAGCTCTGTAATTCGCTTGGGATGTATTCAGGGAGGATATGCGGCCAATATTGCGCACCAATAGCAACCATGCAAGAGAGCATTGATTCTGAAAATTGATCGCTAAATTCTTCTTCAATAGCGCTTACTTGTTTTAACTTTGCGCGAAGTGATTCATCTTGACCATCAAACACATTAAAAAATAAGTGCAAACCGTGTAAGTTTGCTTCAGCACAAATCCCTGATTGCGCTTGCGCCATTGTTATTCCTTAGTTTTACAGATAAAAACACAGCGAATAACAAATTAATTACGATTCGAAAAAATTCACCGTGTGAGGTTTTATTTTTATTATAACCTGTTCATTATTTTCAAATGACTGGCCATATTGTGCAGCAACTTCAATTTCTTGTTTATCAATAACAAGTGAATAAACATACGCCGAACCAATAAAGCGACGACTTATGATTGTAGCTCGCTTGCTGAATTTGTCACTTTGGTTATCTGCCACTAATTCTATTTGATGGGGACGTACATATATAAGCCCTACGCTTACGTCATGCTTACTCTCAACATAAGATTCGACTAAACCAAATGGTGTTTTGTATTCAGTTGCTGTTAATACTTCTGCGCTCAAGTATATGCCTTGACCCAGAAACTCTGCAACCTCCTTTGAACATGGATCTGCAAAAAGCTGCTCAGGCGTGCCTTGTTGCTCAATTTTACCGCGATGCATAATGGCAAGTGTATCTGAAAAGGCAAACGCCTCTTCTTTTGAGTGTGTAACAAACACAGCAGATACTTGAGTTGCTTTAATAATTCGACGTATATCGGCAATTAATTCAAAGCGTACTTGTGTATCAATATTTGAAAAAGGCTCATCAAGTAGCAATAAACTAGGCTTATAAGCTAATGCACGAGCAATAGCTACACGCTGCTGTTGGCCACCCGATAACTGATGCGGGAACCTGTCGGCACAGCCAATTAAATGTACCAGCTTAAGCATTTCATCTACGCGTTGCTGCTTTTGAGCTTTACTCATTTTACTAAGCCCAAATGCGATATTATTTGCCACCGTCAAATGCGGAAACAACGCATAGTCTTGAAACATCATGCCGATGTTACGGTGCTCAGGCGAGACAAACGATTGCTCATCACTCACTAATTTACCGTCTATAAAAATAGACCCTTGCTTAGCTTCAATTAAACCTGCAATCGCTTTTAACGTGGTTGTTTTACCGCAGCCGCTTGCACCAAGTAAGCATACTATTTCATCTTTACCCACTGTTAAATCTAAATCGTGAATAACCTGTGTACCGTTATAGTGATAGCTCACGCCTTGTAAAATTAAACTACTCATTTAACTACGCTGCTCCATAGAACGATTAATAAAATACAAAGGAATAAACCCAACAATAACAATAAATAATGCCGATATAGAAGCAAGCTCTAACTGCTCGTCACTCACATACTGAAATACATGAGTAGCTAAGCTTTCAAAATTAAACGGCCTGAGCAATAGCGCAGCCGGCAGTTCTTTCATGCACTCAATAAATACCAATAAAGCAGCAGTAAGCAATCCTCTTCGCAGTAAAGGTAGGTGCACTAAACGCAGTGTTTGTCCTTGGCTTTTACCCATTGATTGGCTTGCCATATCAAGTGATGGGCTAATACGTAAAAAACTCGACTCAATTGCTCCGTGTGCAATGGCGTAAAACCTAACAATATAAGCAATAATAATAGTAAGAATGCTACCTGTAAGCAGTAAGCCAATATCTAAATTATACGGCTCGAGCGCTGTGTTAATGGTGTTCTCTAATAATGTAAGTGGTAACAAAACCGCAATAGCGAGTACTGTGCCAGGCAACGCATATCCTGTGCTTGCTAAACGCCCAGGAATAAGCGGATACGTTTGCTTTGCCACACGCTGATAAAAAACGACAAAAATACTCAACGTAATCGTTATTAGGCTCACAACCCCAGCCACTTTTAAACTTTGCCAAGCGTAACTAAAAAACTCTACATTCCATGCTTTATCAAAGTAGGTAATGGCGTAATTTATAAGTACTGCAATAGGGATTACAAACGCGATAAATAAAATAAAGCTGCAAAATGCCGTTGCGAGCCAAGCTGACTTTCCTTTTAATACATAGAGAGATTCACTATTTACACTTGATTGGCGCTCAAATACCGCTTGGTTACGACGACTAAAGCGCTCTGCCATTAATGCTAAAAATAACAGTAATAACATCACACCCGATATTTTAGCTGCCGCTGTAAGTGAGTAATAACCAAACCACGTATCGTATACGGCAGTCGTTAATGTACTTACGGCAAAATAACTCACTGTTGCAAAGTCAGCCATGGTTTCCATACTTATAAGCGCAAGAGCCGCCACAATAGCCCCGCGAGAGAGTACTAAGCTTACTTTAAAGAAACTTTGCCAAGGAGATAATCCCATTAACTGGCTAGCTTGTACTAATTTGAATGACTGCTCGCGAAGAGCCGTTTTAAAAATCAAAAATAAATACGGATAAAGCACCAAGGCAATCATAACGATGGCCCCGGGTAATGTACGTATATCAAAAAACCAATAGTCATTAGGCGATTGCCAGCCAAACCATTCTCTCAGCGCTATTTGCACCGGGCCCGCATAATCTAATAAATCAGTGTATACATAGGCAATAATATAGGTGGGCATAGCAAGGGGCAGCATAAGTGCCCATTCAAACTGTTTTTTACCCGGGAAACTACAGTAAGCCGTTAGCCACCCAAGTGGCAAAGCTATGGCGCAGCTAAGGACGCAAACACCTAAAACAAGCAATACGGTATTGGTTATGTAATCCCAAAGCACGGTATCCCACAGGTGGGAAAACACCTCAGAGCTACCTTGTAGAGATTCAAAAAGAAGAAAAAACAACGGGGCCGATAGAATTAAGCCAGTCGACCACGCAAAGAGCTGCCATTTAGACAGCTTAAATTTATTAGTCATTAAAGATCGAACTTCACCTCATCAATTAGCTTAAGCGCTAACGGACGATATTTACTAATCTCATCAAGTGGCAAGCTGTCTTCTTTAAAACTCCCCCAAGAGGCAACCAAACTTGATAGTTCAACACCCGACTTAACTGGATACTCCATATTTAATGAGGCATACATGTTTTGTGCTTTGCTGTCGGTCATATATTCTATGAGCTTTAATGCATTTTCAGGGTTTTTAGCATATTTGGTAATAACCGCACCCGAAACATTTATGTGTGAGCCACGATTAGTTTGATTTGGAAAGTTAATATTTACGGCCTCTGCCCAACCTTTTTGCTCTTTATCTTCTAGCATTTTACCAAGATAGTAACTATTACCTAATGCCAAGTTACATAAACCTTCTTTAACTGCTTTAACTTGAGCACGATCGTTACCTTGAGGTTTACGTGCTAAATTAGCCTTAACACCTTCAAGCCACTCTTTGGTTTGCGCTTCACCATGGTGTGCAATCATAGAAGCCACTAAACCTAAGTTATATGGATGTTTGCCTGATCGCGTACAAATTTGTCCTTTGTATTTAGGATCTGCTAAATCTTCATAAGTGAGCTTAGGTAACTCACCAACTCGCTCTTTTGATGAATACACATTACGCACTCGCTTAGTGAGCGCGACCCATTGGCCATCACCGTCACGAAAAGCTGCAGGCACGTTATTATTTACACTGTCACTTTTTATAGTTTGTGTTAATTTTAAATCTTCTAATTGAATAAGCGCACTAAAATTAGAGGTTAATACTAAATCGGCTTTACTGTGTTTACCTTCGCGTTTAACACGCTCAATTAACCCTTTTTTAGCAAAAACAACATTGGTTTTTATTCCCGTTTGTTTTGTAAAATCTTCTAAAATTGGCTGAATCAAAAACGGCTGACGAAAAGAATAGATATTAACAACGTCACTTGCAAAGGCTGGTGCCGATGCTGCTAATCCTAAAAAAAGTGTAAATACTGTCTTCATTATTTCACCTAAATAATTGTTATTATCATCGAATTCTACCGCGCTCATTCAAAAAGTGCACACTTTAAATAAATGTAAATATGTAAATAACGCCCAAAAAGGAAATGCAGTGTAAGAGATGTCTCACGGATGTGACAGCTAATGAGTAAAAATCAAGATAAAAAACACACAAAAACCTCCTAAGCAACTGTATTTATTGAACATTTACATTATTGCTATTGCATAAATACTAATTGAATGTAGTTTTATCCCTATTTTAGTTGCTCTATTGCACTATAATTTACGCATCAACCAAGCAATGACGCTTATTGAGTAAAAGGAAATGGACTGCTTACTCAACCAATGATTAGGTTACCAGGACAACACGGATTTTAGGACAGGCTCAGGATGAGTATCACAACGCGATGTTGTAAAAAGGACAGCGTCAGGAAGATGCGAAAAGGATAACAACACGGCTAAGTTGTTTAACAGGATGTTTAAGGAATAAATGGACAGGCCTTTAAGGCAACACAATGGATTGGTTAAAATAGGGATACACTAGGAAGTGTAATTAAGGATTTGGTAATAGTATTTACCCTACAGGATGTTTAGGAATTTAAGGATACAGGCCCGGATGGTCTACATTACATAGAACTAAAAAGTAATATAGTAATAAACATGGATTAGTAAAAATTGGAGTTGATTAAGTTCAATTGCAGGATGCAGAAAATTAGAAGATTCCGCAAGCGCGCCTAGAGATAGAGCGCGCTTTTCTTTGCCTAAAATTTGGGTTTAGTAAAGCTCTAAGCAACTACCACTAACTTTTGCAGGGTAATACTGCATCCCAGCTAATCAATATTAATACCTTCAAATACTTTATTAATATTTTAAATTTCGCTAAGTTTTTCATTAATTGCGCCGATAACTAAGTAACGCAAGGATCATAAATACTCAATGGATATGAATTTTAAAACGCCGCAAAGCAATACCTTTTTATGTAAAGTATCAGACGCAAGTACAGCAAAACCAATTGGCGTTTTTAGTGCCCAAACTCCCAACGAAAATCCGTATAAAGCTTTATTTAGCCCCAAAGGTTATAACTTTTTAAATATGCCAATGAGTGAGTTTAAAAACATACTTAACGTAATTATCCAGTTAGAAAGCGATATTTCTATTAGTAAATGGGGTGAGGGTTCTCGACCTGATGAATTTAGTTATCAGCTTAATAGAATATCTAACGCTATTGCGACTACTCACTTTAAAGGAAAAACCGATATTAGCTGTTACTTTTTAAAGCGAGTCGAAGAGGCTAAGGATATGATTGGTGAGGACTGCACCTCGTTTATTCAGGCTCACAATAGCGTAAGCCAATTATATAATACGGTTTTACAATTAACATCTGAAGAAGGCTTCAGAGCAATTCAAAATAAAGCACTTGCTCACTTAAAAGAGCAGCAAGCTTTCGCTTAACTGCGTAAAACTACTCTTCTAGCGGTCGGCCTTTATTGCGCTTACCAAGCAAATACGCATCACGAAACTTAATAAAATGCTGTTCTAATTTAGAAGATGCATCCATTTCTCCCGCAAGCGCTAGCACCATAATAGCCACTTCAGCAGTGCCTAGTTGATGCGCATGAGGGGCAACACGTAATCGGTAATCAGATAGTTTATCAGCAGTAACAGAAAGTACAGGCAAGTTATCTAAGTATGGGCTTTTGCGAATCATTTTTTTAGCTTCACGCCAGGTACCATCTAAAAATATAAATAGCGGTTTTTTACCCTCTTCAATACTTATTTCGGTAATGGCCCTGCCCTCTTCTACATCTTCAGCAGGGAATACTACCATTGGCTGATATTGTGAATCATTTATTAAAGCTAAAAGAGCGGGGTTAGGGTCTGTTCTATCCCATCTAAATGCGTGGTTATCTGGCACTATTTCAGCAATTAAGCGCCCAGTATTAGAAGGTTTAAAACTTTCATTGTGATACATTAATAAGCACACAGCTGCTTTACAATCTGCATGCTCAACACCTTTACAAATACAGTAGTGCTTAGCTATTAAGCATTGCTCACAGCGATCTAATTTACCGCCTCGAGCATTAAACTCTCGACGGGATTCACTTATTTGTTGAGCGCGTAATGCTAAAACTGAGTTTTTCACTGTATTTACCTTCAATTAATTAAGCGCGCATTGTAACGACTTATCGCTATTTAATCTTATATTTATAGTCATACCAACCTGCATAAATCTTTGATCAATTTAACGAATTAAATTGCACTATAACGTCGTTAAAAATTTTTTATTTAGAACAACTAGATACAAAAACTTTTGCCTAGTTCTAGCGTAATTTTCTTAACGTTAAATAGACCCCATATATAAGCAGATTGGTATCATTGAATTAATTCAACATCTCTTAAATTAAAAACCAGGCATAAAAAAACCCAACCAAAGTTGGGTTTTTCAAACAAATGCTAAAAAGTTAAATTACTTCTTTTTAACTGCTTTTTTGTTTGGTAAGTCAGTGATCGAACCTTCAAAAATTTCAGCTGCAAGGCCGATTGATTCATTCAATGTAGGGTGAGCATGAATAGTAAGCGCTAAGTCTTCACCATCAGCACCCATTTCAATACCTAAACCGATTTCGCCAAGCATTTCGCCCGCGTTAATACCGATCATAGCACCACCGATTATACGGCCACTTTCTTTATCAAAAATAAGTTTAGTAGAACCTTCAGTACGAGATGATGCAATAGCACGACCAGAAGCTGCCCACGGGAATACCGCAGTTTCAATTTTTAGGCCTTGCTCTTTTGCTTCTTTCTCAGTAACACCTACCCAAGCGATTTCTGGGTCAGTATACGCAATCGAAGGAATACATTTAGGGTCGAAGAAATGCTTCTGACCAGAAATAACTTCTGCAGCAACATGACCTTCATGAACCGCTTTATGCGCAAGCATAGGCTGGCCAACTAAGTCACCAATTGCAAAAATATGGCTTACGTTAGTACGTAATTGCTTATCAACATTAATAAAGCCACGCTCATCAACGTTTACGCCCGCTTTTTCAGCATCAAGTAAGTTACCGTTTGGAGTACGGCCAACTGCAACAAGCACTTTGTCGTAACGTACAGGTTCTGCTGGTGCGTTTTTACCTTCAAACGTTACGTATAAGCCATCTTTTTTAGCTTCAACACCAACAACTTTAGTTGAAAGCATTACGTTGAATTTTTTGCTTACGTATTTTTGGTAAATTTTGATAATGTCTTTATCAGCTGCTGGAACTAATTGGTCAGCAAATTCTACAACATCAATTGCAGAACCTAGTGCACGGTAAACCGTACCCATTTCAAGACCGATAATACCACCACCAAGTACAAGTAGTTTTTCTGGTACATCTTTAAGCTCTAGCGCGCCAGTTGAATCAATTACACGGTCATCTTGTGGGATGAAAGGTAAGTTAACTGGTTTAGAACCTGCTGCAATAATCGCGTTATCAAACGTGATAGTTGTAGAGTCTTTCTCGCCTTCAACTACTAAAGTATTGCTGCCAGTGAATTTACCGTAACCAGATACAACTTTCACTTTACGCATTTTAGCCATGCCCTCTAGTCCACCAGTTAACTGGCCAACTACAGAATCTTTCCAAGTACGAACTTGGTCAAGATCGATCTTTGGTGCGCCAAAAGTAACACCATGAGATGACATTTCAGCTGCATCATCAATCACTTTAGCTACGTGTAAAAGTGCTTTTGAAGGAATACAACCAACATTAAGACATACGCCGCCTAATGTTTCACGAGATTCTACCAATGTAACTTCTAAGCCCAAGTCAGCAGCGCGGAATGCCGCAGAGTAACCACCAGGACCACCGCCTAGTACAACAACTTGAGTTTTTAATTCGTTGCTCATGCTATTACCTTAATTGTTTGAACGGGACACTGCCCTAAAGTTTAACTGCCATGTTTCTGCAAGGCAGAAAGTGAGAGCAGATCACAAATTTGTGCAAAGATTGTATCATTGCAAATGGTAAAAATCCCAGCTAAAAACAACTGGCTGGGATTTGATTCTATTCATTGTCCAGCGATTACATCACCAATTGGCGAATATCGCTCATGTAACTTGCAAGAGTCACAGTAAAGCGTGCAGCTAAGGCTCCGTCAATAACCCTATGGTCGTATGACATAGACAGCGGAACCATTAGTTTTGGTTCAAACTCTTTGCCATTCCATTTAGGTTTCATTTCAGATTTAGACACACCTAAAATAGCCACTTCTGGTGCATTAACAATCGGCGTAAATGCCGTACCGCCAATACCGCCAAGGCTAGAAATAGTAAAACAACCACCTTGCATATCAGACGATGTAAGCTTCCCGTCACGTGCTTTAACAGATACTTCCATTAATTCGCGTGATAGTTCAATAATGCCTTTTTTATCAACATCTTTAAACACTGGTACAACTAAACCGTTTGGCGTATCAACTGCAACACCAATGTTAATGTACTTTTTAAGGATTAAGCTTTCGCCGTCCTCAGAAAGCGATGAGTTGAATTTTGGAAATTCAGCAAGTGCTTTTGCAGCTGCTTTCATTACAAACACAAGCGGCGTAATTTTAACACCCAGCTTTTTCTTCTCGCTAAGCACATTTTGCTCTTTACGGAATACTTCAAGGCTTGTGATATCAGCTTCGTCAAACTGTGTAACATGTGGGATTTGCACCCAGTTACGGTGTAAGTTTTTGCCTGATAGCTTTTGAATACGAGACAGCTTTTGCTCTTCAATTTCGCCAAACTTAGCAAAATCAACTTTAGGCCATGGAATAAGACCAAGCTCGCTACCACCAGCGCTACTACCTGCTGACAATTGACCAGACTCAACTTGCTTAACTAAGTTTTTAACGTAGTTTTGCACGTCTTCTTTAACTATACGGGCTTTGCGACCAGTGCCTTTAACATTAGCTAGGTTAATACCAAACTCACGCGCTAAACGGCGAACAACAGGTGATGCATGAGCATACGCGCTGTTTTCTGTGAAGCTTTCATTACTTGCTTTTGCTGGTGCCGCTTGAGCCGGTGCCGACTCGGTTTTAGCCGCAGCTGCAGGTGCTGATTTTTCAGCTGGTGCAGATACTGCTACTGGCGCGCTGCCTGCAACTTCAAATACAAAAATTAATGAGCCAGTCGATACTTTATCGCCAGCGGCTACTTTAATTTCTTTAACTGTACCGGCAAATGGAGCTGGTACTTCCATTGCAGCTTTGTCGCCTTCAACGTTTAAGATTGATTGATCTTCTTCAACCGTATCGCCAACTGCAACCATAATTTCAGTTACTTCAACTTCATCGCCACCAATATCAGGTACATTTACTTCTTTAGTACTTGGTGCTGCGTTTGCTGTTGAGCTAGCTGCTGGCGCTTCTACAGGAGCCGACTCTTTAGCCGGTGCTGCAGATTCACTTCCTGCTACTTCAAAAACAAACACTAATGAGCCTGTTTTAACTGTATCGCCAGCGGCGACTTTAATTTCTTTAACTATACCGGCAAATGGAGCGGGAACTTCCATTGCTGCCTTGTCGCCTTCCACGTTTAAGATAGATTGCTCTTCTGAAACGGTGTCGCCAACAGCAACCATGATTTCAGTTACTTCAACTTCATCATCGCCAATATCTGGTACGGTTACTTCTTTAGTTGAAGAACCTGTAGAAGCAGCAGGTGCTGCCTCTTCAGATTTAGCTGGAGCAGCGGCTGATGCTTTTTCTTCACCAGTGCTTTCACTCTCGCCTTCAAACAAAAATACTAAAGAGCCTGTTGTAACGGTGTCGCCAACATTTACTTTAATTTCTTTAACTGTACCCGCTTGCGAAGCAGGTATTTCCATTGATGCTTTGTCGCCTTCAACATTTAATAATGATTGGTCCACATCTACTTTGTCGCCAACGCTTACTAATATTTCGGTTACTTCTACTTCATCGTCACCAATATCTGGTACTTTAATTTCAATACTCATTGCAAACCTCTTATGCGTACAGTGGGTTAAGTTTGTTAGTGTCGATGTTGAACTTTTTAAGTGCTTCAACAACTACTGACTTCTCAACTTCACCGCGTTTAGCAAGTTCAGATAACGTAGCAACAACAACGTAGCCCGCGTTAACTTCAAAGTGACGACGTAGGTTTTCACGGCTATCAGAACGACCGTAACCATCTGTACCTAACACTTTGTAGTTGCTGCTTGGAATGAATGAACGCGCTTGTTCTGCGTAGTTTTTCATGTAATCCGTTGCTGCAACAGTCACAGAGTCGTTTAATACGCTTGTGATGAATGCTGTTTTTTGCTCGCCTTCAGGGTTAAGCATATTGAAACGTTCAACATCTTGACCTTCACGCGTTAATTCGTTGAAAGACGTTACAGAGAACACGTCAGACGCAATGCCATACTCTTCGCTTAGAATCGTAGCGGCTTTACGCACTTCAGTCATAATAGTACCTGAGCTTAATAGCTGTACGTTGGCTTTTTTACCTTCGTAACTTTCAAGCTTGTAAATACCTTTACGGATACCTTCTTCAGCGCCTTCTGGCATAGCTGGCTGATGGTAGTTTTCGTTCATAAGCGTTAGGTAGTAGTAAATATTTTCTTGGTCATCACCGTACATACGACGAATACCGTCTTGTACAATAACAGCAACTTCAAACGCGTAAGTTGGGTCATATGAAATACAGTTAGGAACCGTATTAGCAAGAATATGACTGTGACCATCTTCGTGTTGCAAGCCTTCACCATTTAGCGTTGTACGACCCGCAGTAGCACCTAATAAGAAACCACGTGCTTGTTGATCGCCCGCCATCCATGCCATGTCGCCAACGCGTTGGAAACCAAACATAGAGTAGTAAATGTAGAACGGGATCATTGGTAAATCGTTAGTGCTATATGAAGTTGCAGCAGCAACCCATGACGACATTGCACCTAACTCATTAATACCTTCTTGAAGCACTTGCCCTGATACAGTTTCTTTGTAGTAAGAAACAATATCACGATCCTGTGGCGTATAGTTTTGGCCATGCGGATTGTAAATACCGATTTGACGGAATAAACCTTCCATACCAAATGTACGCGCTTCATCGGCAATAATTGGTACGATGTTTTTACCAATGCCTTTATCTTTTAATAAGATATTAAGTGCACGAACAAAACCCATAGTCGTAGAAATATCACGTTTTTGTTCTTCAAGTAGCGGCTTAAACGCGTCTACTTCTGGCAACGTAAGTTTTTCACTAAAACGTGGAATACGCTTAGGTGTGTAACCTTTAAGTTCATCACGACGAGCATGTAGGTATTTATACTCAGGTGAACCTTCTTCAAGTTCTAAATAAGGTAGTTCTGCAAGTTGCTCTTCAGATACTAAATCGTCAAGACCAAGGCGTGAACGTAAATGCGCAACATGCGACATGTCCATTTTTTTCACTTGGTGCGCAATGTTTTTACCTTCAGCTGCTTCACCCATGCCGTAACCTTTTACAGTTTTAGCAAGAATTACAGTTGGACGGCCTTTAGTGTCTTCTGCTTTTTTAAATGCAGCAAATAATTTTGATGACTCATGACCACCACGCTTAAGCGCGAAAATTTCGTCATCTGTCATGTCAGCAACAAGTGCAGCTGTTTCTGGGTAACGACCAAAGAAGTTTTCGCGTACGTACGCGCCATCTTTAGCTTTATATGTTTGGTAATCGCCATCAACAGTTTCGTTCATTAACTGTAGTAATTTACCCGTTGTGTCTTTAGCTAGAAGAATATCCCAACCGCTGCCCCACACTAGTTTAATTACGTTCCAGCCAGCGCCTTTAAACAAGCCTTCTAGCTCTTGAATAATTTTACCGTTACCCATAACTGGGCCGTCTAAACGCTGTAAGTTACAGTTAACTAAGTAACAAAGGTTATCTAATTTTTCACGTGCAGCAAAAGAGATTGCACCGCGTGATTCTGGCTCATCCATTTCACCGTCACCTAAAAACGCGTATACACGTTGGTTTTTAGTATCTTTTAAGCCACGACCATCTAAGTATTTTAAGAAGCGTGCTTGGTAAATAGACGAAATAGGACCTAAGCCCATTGATACCGTAGGGAACTGCCAAAATTCAGGCATTAACTTAGGGTGAGGGTACGATGGTAAGCCTTCGCCATCAACTTCTTGGCGGAAGTTATCTAGTTGTGCAGCCGATAAACGACCTTCAACAAATGCACGTGCGTAAATACCTGGAGAAATATGACCTTGGTAATAAACTAAGTCACCACCGTCTACATCATTTGGTGCTTTAAAAAAGTGGTTAAAACACACTTCATAAAATGCAGCAGATGATTGGTAAGACGCCATATGGCCGCCTAAGTCGAGATCTTTTTTAGATGCACGTAGAACGATCATAATCGCGTTCCAACGTATAATTGAACGAATACGACGCTCAAGATTTACATCACCCGGGTAAGCAGGTTCTTGATCTACAGGAATAGTATTAACGTAGTTCGTGGTAATACCCGTTGGCATATCAACGCCGTCTAAACGGGCTTGCTCTAATACTTGCTCAAGTAAAAACTGAGCTCGTTCAACACCTTCTTCGCGCACAACTGATTCAAGAGCTTGTAACCACTCTTGTGTTTCTAGCGCGTCTACGTCAATTTTATTGACTTCAGACATATGGAGGTTTCCTTATGTTTAAAATACGAATATTGTTAATTTAATATCACAGCTACTTAATTTATGTGTTCAAAGTAGTTATGTACTAACTTAATTTTGTTTAGTGCGTCTTAAACTACGTTCAATTCGCGAATGTTCTTTGCCTGCTTCAAGTAGTGCTTCTTCTATAAATGCTAAGTGCGCATTACTTGCTAAACGGGCTTGTTCTGGATTACCGTCAATAACGGCATCCATTAATAAACGCCTGTGTTGGGCTAATTGACTGCTAATATCTGACTTTTTTAATAAAACAGTTAAATTTTGCAATACATTTTGCTCAAGCAGCGCTTTCATGCCTCTTACTAAATGCAGTAACACCACATTATGCGAGGCTTCTGCCACGCTAAAGTGAAATGCATTAATTGCTTTTGCTTTTTGCTGTAAATCATCATTAACTAGGGCAATTTTATCAAAGCTTTCTTTCACTTTGCTAAAATCGTTGCTGGTCCCGCGCAGTGCCGCGTAGTAAGCAGCAATCCCTTCTAATGCATGACGAAATTCAAGTAAATCAAACTGCGACTCAGGGTGTTTACTAATCAAATCAAAAAGTGGATCAGTAAGCCCTTCTTCGAGCTGATTTTTTACAAACGTGCCGCCACCCTGGCGACGCGTAACTAAACCTTTCGCTTCTAATTTTTGAATTGCCTCACGCAGTGACGGGCGAGACACTTCAAATTGCTTTGCTAGTTCACGCTCTGGTGGCAACTTTTCACCTGGTGCTAACGAGCCCTCAAGAATCATGTTCTCGAGTTGCTGTAAAATAACATCAGATAACTTTGCTGCTTTGATCTTTAAAGACATGAATCAACGTCCGCGTTGTATAAATACCAAGAGCCCATAAAGCGGGGCTTTGAGTAGTATGATTTACCCAAAAGGTAAATTGGTCATACCAAAAATTTTCAATACGGTATCAAAAACCTTATTAGCTGTCAATTTACAGGTAACTTGAGCAATTAAAGTAGCGTAACGCATTTTGAACGAAGATTAAACAATGCGCAATTTACAAAAATTGTTATAACGTTAATAGGATGAAAACAATTGGTCTGACCAGAACAAATTAGAATATTAGCTCTATTTTATTGTGTTTAAAAATTGCAGGAGGAGATTAAAGCACCTTACATTGCATAAGGTACTTTATTAAAAAGGTATTAACTTAAGACAGTCCACCAAATAATGTAAGTAGTGCTATAAGTACTAAGTAAAATAATACATTGCGCTTAACAAGCTTAATCATACAAGTGGCCTCGTAGGTACAGCCGTAATAACGCTTTTCAACTTGCTCTGCAGCCAGCGCAGTACATGTTACTACTTCTCGGTTTGGAGATTTAAAGTTAAGTACGTAACGTAGCCAACAGCTTGTGCCTTTATTAAAGTTACCTATTACTAAATAACCAAAGCTGGTAATACGTGCAGGTAACCAGTCGAGCCAAAACAATAGTTTATGTATAAGTTTAAAACGCTTAGCAAATATTACTTTATGATCTTCTCGTACTAAGTCAGCTAAAGTACGTACCAGTGCATATAAAACTGCACCTGGCGCGCCTAAAACAACAAACCAAAAAATAACCGCGCAGTAAAATCTAAAGTTTACCCAAGCCAATGTTTGCCCAAAGGTTTCACCACCATCTTGATAATCAGTGCGCTTTTGGCCTATTTGCATTGCATATAAAGATGCTGCAGTACCATCATCTCGCGTTAACGCATTTAAGTACGACTTATATAAAGCACGCTGCTTAGCACAACCAAAGCACACTAAAAGCACCGCGATATTAATGCCCAACTGCCACAAAACAAAATCAGATAAACAATAAATTAGTGCCATCGCAATCACTGGAAGCAAAAGCCAAATTAAAAAGCCCGGTGCTGAGCTAAATAAGCCCTTATCACCAAGTAATTTATTAGAGCGATTTAAATAACCATTTGCGTAATAACTTATCTGCCAGTAATTAGACCGAGCGCCTAAGCGCTCTAGTATTAATGCAATTATTATAGAAACTAAAATCATGGGAATAACTCTCTTAACTTAGTTGTTCAAGCATATTAAAAAACAATGGCCAATTAAAGCTACTGCCAGGATCGGTTTTACGCCCAGGGGCAATATCGCAATGCCCAACAATACGCGAAGGGGTAATTTTTGGATAGCGTTGCATTATAGATTTACTAATAATAGTTAATGTTTTGTACTGCGCTAAAGAATATGGCGTGGTGTCGGTACCTTCAAGCTCAATACCAATGCTAAAGTTATTACAAGCAGGTACCCCCTCAAACTCAGATTGCCCAGCATGCCAAGCACATTTTTCAAAAGGCACGTATTGTATAACCTCACCGGTGCGCTTTATAAAGCAATGGGCCGATACACGTAAATTATTTAAGTCACTAAAACTCGGATGAGCATTGAAATCAATGCTACCCATAAATAATTCATCAACGAAAGGTGTACCAAACTGCCCTGCTGGCAATGATATATTGTGAATCACCAATAAAGAAATATCAGCCTCATCAGGGCGCTCATCAAAATGCGAACAAGGCCGCTGCGCTACCGTACTTAAAACACCGTTTAAATCTATTTTCATGATACGTTTATTATATAAATATCAAGATATACATAGCACTGATGCTAATGGATTTATTAAAAAAATGATAGTAACAAGCGAGGTATAAAACCTCACCTACAAATAATTCAAACCCACACGTAGGTGCGAATTTACTACAAGCGCTTATCTTTATATTGGCGAAAAGGCAATCGCTTCTCTTTCTTTTATAAACATAGTAAAATTTGCTTAATTTATTAACGCTTATGAGCTTTTATTATGTCTATCCCGCACTCTTTAGTTAGCCAACTTGTCACTCTTGCACTCGACGAAGATCTAAATTATCAAACAGCTCAAGAAGGCGATATTACCGCGCAGCTTATCCCTCAGAGCGAGCAAGCCAACGCAAAAGTAATCACCCGCGAAGACTGCATTTTTTGCGGAAAAGACATCATCCTTGAAGTATTCAAACAAGTAGACCCAAGCGTTAAGGTTAATGTACTAATAAACGACGGCGACGCAGTTAAAGCAAACAGCACATTATTTACCGCTATTGGCTCGGCTCGTTCAATATTAACTGCCGAACGAACTGCCCTTAACTTTGTGCAAACCTTATCGGGTACAGCCACTACTACAGCGCATTACGTAAAAGAGTTAAGTGGTACAACTACGCAACTACTCGATACACGCAAAACCATACCTGGTCTGCGCGCTCTTCAAAAATACGCAGTAAAATGTGGCGGGGGTGCAAACCATCGTATTGGATTATTTGACGCTTTTTTAATTAAAGAAAATCATATAGCGGCTTGTGGCACAATAAACAAAGCCGTAGCTCAAGCTAAACAAAACCACTCAAACAAACCTGTCGAAGTCGAAGTAGAATCACTCCCTGAACTTAAGCAAGCAATTGAAGCTGGTGCCGACATAATTATGCTAGACAATTTTAGCGTAGAGCAAATTAAACAAGCTGTAATTTTGACCAACAAACGTGCGAAACTAGAGGTTTCAGGCAATATGACCCTAGAAACGCTCAAAACTTATTCACAAGCCGGCGTCGATTTTATATCAAGCGGAGCGTTAACAAAAAACTTACAATCAATCGATTTATCGATGCGTTTTGAACAATTTTAAAGCAACAACTGCCAATTAATACCGCTAATCGATTGACAAGTTAAGTAAAAAAGCATTAAATAACCCGAAAGGCTTACTTTGTAACATTTTGTTAAATAAAATCGCTTTTTTATAAGAAGATACGTGCTAAATACTAAAATAAAATGGTAGACTAATTCTGTTGTACTATTTTATTTTAAAAGGTAGTCATAAATAACTAGTACCTTTAGTTTTTAAAGACATAATTAAAAACTAAAGCAACTAAACTACTTACTTTATGCCTATACTATTTATTGCTACAACATGTAGTGCTCTTAGTAAACTTTTATAGTTAGTACTAAACATAATGAATTCACATACGGCTTTTGTGTTTCATACTCTAAAGCTAAAGTGTAATAAAATTAATTTTAAGTAAAACTGTAAAGTAAATCAGTTAAATTAAGTGAGGCATTTTGCCGCTTAAGTGATTTAAGTTACAAAAATCTATCCTTTAGGAGAGGAAACATGAAAACAATGACTCAAAAACAACAGGGTTTCACCCTAATTGAATTAATGATTGTAGTAGCAATCATCGGTATTTTGGCTGCGATCGCATTGCCGGCGTATTCGAACTATCAAGCAACATCTAAACTAACTGCTGGTTTAGCTGAAATATCAGCTGGTAGAACTGGTTTTGAAATTACTTCTAATAGCGGAACTACACCAACAAATGATCTTGTTGGTTTAGAAACTACTACTAAAAACTGCACTATAGAAACAACTTCTACAGGTATCCAGTGCACTGTATTAAATGCACCAACCCAAGTACAAGGTGCTATAATTAAATGGACTCGAACTGATGCTGGTGGTTGGTCATGTGCAACTACAGGTTTAAGTGGTGATGCTACTGAACTAGCCCCTAAAAGCTGCCCTCATTCTTAATCATTTATTGATTACTAAAAGCGCCTAGTTTGGCGCTTTTTTAATGCGTAAGAATCAACACTTATGAATGCGGTAAATATAATAAAACCATTGCTCATCAGCTTTTTTTTTCTGTGTACGCTAATACCTTTAATACCAATAGCTTCCTACGATTACCATAACCACCAACGCATCATTCAAATGGCTTTCTTACTTAGCCTAAGCTTTATGACACTTACTGCTTTTTTAGGTAATAAAAAACCTACTTTTAAGCTTTCATTAAATAAAAAAAGCAGTGTGTTGTACTTAATTTTTATTTTCAGTGGTTGCTTATCTGCGTTGATGAGTAAGGAGCAAAGTTTTAGTCTGCTGTACACGTTTCATATAAGCTTACTTATTTTAACTATGTATTACGTAAGTACCATAAATGACAAAAGGTCTATTTTATTTATTATTTATGCATTACTGATAACCCATACAAGCCTCATTTTAATATGTCTACTTAATATAATTTTTACGCTATCTGAACAACAACCCTTAAACCCCTACATAATCTACTCAGGTTTTATTAACATTCGCTTTTTTAACCAAGTACAGGTGTTTATTCTTCCCTTTTTGGTGCTACTCCTAAAGTTTAAAAGCATTCAGCGCATTGTATTTATTATTTTGTTTTTAAACCTATTATTAATATTTATTGGCCAAGCTCGTGGGGCCTTACTCTCATTTTTAGCTTTTTCTATTTTTGCCCTTGCTTTAAAAACTACATTAAAAAAACAAGTACTTATCGGATTAGTCTGCTTTGTTTTCAGTTGTATTACTTTTTATGTTTTGGATTCATTAAATAGAGGAGGTGCTGAAATACTACGCACATCCTCCTCAGGCCGTATCGACCTGTGGTTTAATACTCTTTCTAACCTATCTTTAAAGCATTTATTTATCGGCAATGGTCCTGGAGTATTTGAAATGTCACTTGGAAGTTCAGCTCCTTACAGTCACCCTCATAATTCATTAATTGAAATTTTAAATGAGTGGGGCCTTATAGCTCTTATATGTATTTTAACTGCTGTTTGTACAACCTTTAAAAAAGCCATAACACATTTGAAATGTCATAAAAAAGATATCATTACTGAAAGCCTCTTTTACTCTTTTGCTATAGGTATTACATACTCACTATTTTCTGGCGTGCATGTAATGCCAGTATCGCAAACACTCTTATTTATAATGTGGGGGTTGCTACTTGGTAGAATCAATAAAAAAAGTATCCAAAGCATTTCCATAAATAAATACTTAAAAGCTTTAGTAACCATTTTATTTGTTTTTGCATGGTACCTTTACTTACAAAAAGCGATAAGTATTTATAATAATATTGATCCTGATAAGGGCTACATTTACGGGCCTAGATTTTGGTCCGTTGGGCAACGATTTTAAAGCGCTCAACTTTTCTACCAAGAATCATTAGTTTAAGTTATGCTTATAATAATGAAGTTTTAAACCAAAGTCAGCTGGGTACTCTTAATGGCAAAAAAACAACAAGATAAAGGCCTCGATACCTTTCAGTGGGTCGGTGTAAGTGCACGAGGGAAAAAACTTGAGGGTGAGCTTACAGGCAATAGTATTGCATTAGTAAAGGCTCAGCTTCGCAAGCAAGGTATCACTCCCTCAAAAGTGAAGCGTAAAGCAAAACCGTTGTTCGGTATTCAAAGTGTTCAAAAAATAACGCCAAAGGATATCGCACTAGTTACTCGCCAAATTGCAACAATGTTATTAGCCGGCGTACCATTAATACAGTCTATAGAAATGATTGGCACTGGTTCGACTAATAAAAGCATCAGGAAACTAATGGAGACTATTGCCGATGAAGTAAAAGCGGGCCAGCCATTATCTACAGCGCTTAGAAAACACCCCCGCTACTTTGATGATTTATATTGTGACCTAGTAGCCTCAGGTGAGCAGTCAGGTGCGCTTGATAGAATATTTGATCGTGTCGCTATTTATAAAGAAAAGTCTGAAGCATTGAAGTCAAAAATTAAAAAAGCAATGTTTTACCCTATTTCGGTATTAGTAATTGCCGGTATTGTTACCTCAATATTACTAATATTTGTAGTGCCCCAGTTTCAAGATATTTTTGCAGGTTTTGGTGCAGAGCTTCCTGCATTTACTTTATTTGTAATTGGTATATCTGACTTTATGCAAGCATACTGGTGGATGATTCTTATTGGAATGTTTGCTTTTGGATACGCTTTTAAAGAAGCCAAGCTCAGAAGTTTAAAACTCAGAGATGCTACAGACAGAGCCATACTTAAACTCCCTGTTATAGGTATGATTTTAAATAAAGCAGCTGTTGCACGCTATGCACGAACTCTTTCGACCACTTTTGCTGCTGGTGTGCCGCTGGTTGATGCGCTTGACTCTGCTGCAGGGGCTTCAGGCAATGCTGTTTATCGTTATGCTATTTTAGATATAAAAGTTGAAGTAAGCTCTGGTAATCAGATGAACTGGGCAATGCGTAACTCAAAAATATTCCCTGATATGGTAATACAAATGGTCGCTATTGGTGAGGAGTCTGGCTCACTAGATGGCATGCTCGCGAAAGTGGCTACTATTTACGAACAAGAAGTTGATGATGCAGTAGATGGCCTTTCAAGCCTGCTTGAGCCACTTATTATGGCCGTACTAGGTGTACTTGTTGGTGGCTTGATTGTTGCTATGTACTTACCTATTTTCCAACTTGGCTCTGTTATTTAATTACCAAAAATAACAATTCACAGGAAATAAAAGAGAAGGCTTACTTTTTGATAAGGTATAGCTATTAATGTCTTCTCATTTACTCTCTTTCACTTCTCTTTGTGATAAATACTTCACTTAATTTTTAAACGCTTAATTTTTAAAATAATTTTCAGGTAATATGATGCAAAGTATTATAGAAGTAATGCAAAGCCAGTTGTGGTTTTATTTAACCACTATTGGCTTAATTAGTTTATGTATTGGTAGTTTTTTAAATGTGGTTATTTATCGCTTACCATTGATGATGCAGCGTGAGTGGCAAAGCGAATGCAGACTACTGTTAGAAGATGAACTTACAGGGAATAAATCTAAACAAGCCAATATCAATGAGCCTTTTAACTTAGTCAAACCTAACTCTACCTGCCCTAAATGTAAAACAGCCATAAAGCCTTGGCAGAATATTCCTATTATTAGTTGGTTAGCACTCAAAGGTAAATGCGCAAGTTGCAGTAACCCTATTTCGGCCCGTTATCCTGCTGTAGAGCTAATTACTGCCCTATTAAGTTTAATTGTTGCCTATAGCTTTGGTGCGACCGAGCAAGCTTTATTATATATTTTTGTAACGTGGATTTTAGTAGCACTGACCTTTATTGATATTGACCACATGCTGCTGCCAGATCAACTTACACTTCCGCTGTTATGGCTTGCACTTATTGCCTCTGTAATGGGTTACACAATTACGCCTACTGATGCCATTATTGGTGCTGCTTGCGGTTATTTAAGCTTATGGAGTGTGTTTTGGCTATTTAAGTTATTAACCGGTAAAGAAGGCATGGGTTATGGCGACTTTAAACTACTCGCTGTATTTGGTGCTTTACTTGGCTGGCAGTCATTACTTACTATTATTCTGCTTTCGAGCGTAGTGGGTGCCATTATAGGTATTGCGCTGTTGAGCATACAAGGTAAAGACAAAGCGACCCCTATCCCTTTTGGGCCTTATCTAGCTATAGCTGGCTGGATCACAATGCTTTGGGGCAACCAAATTCAAGGCGCTTATTTTAATTTAATTGGTTATTAAAATGAGTGAACAAATAACTAAAGTAAATAGCTGGGTATTAGGTTTAACAGGTGGTATTGGCTGTGGTAAAACAGCCGTAAGCAATATGTTTGAAGAACTTGGTATTACAATAGTTGATGCCGATATAATTGCGCGTGAAGTAGTACTCCCTAATAGCAAAGGGCTAAAAGCGATTACAGCCCACTTTGGTGAACATATTTTATTGCCTGATGGCACATTAAATAGAGCAAAGCTTCGCGCAAAAATATTTACTAACAACAATGATAAAGAATGGCTTAATGCGTTGATACATCCTCTTATACGGATAAAAATACTAAACGATTTAAATAATGCAACTAGCCCTTATGTTGTTTTAGTAGCGCCTTTATTGTTTGAAAATAACCTTGATAAATATTGCGACCATACCTTACTTATTGACGTACCAACCTCAGTACAAATAGCGCGTACAGTAAAACGTGACAACACAAGTAGTGAGCAAGTTAAAAGTATTATTGCCTCGCAAATGTCACGTGCCGATAAACAACAAAAAGCAGATGATATTTTAAATAACGACCGTAGTTTAAACCTAGTGCATATAGAACTTGTTGATCTTCATAAAAAGTACCTACAATATGCATTACACAACAAAACTAACTCACATTAACACTGTCCTAACTCACACAAACTCGTATTTTAGTTAGTAAAATCACAACAAAGAATGAAAGGTGATGTAATCACCTTCTTTTTTCTGATAAATTGCTTACTATTGAAGGAATAAAACAGGTGCGCAATGAATATTAACTCACCGTTATTGAGAAAATTTATAACCCTTGGCCGCATTGATGCCGACACGGTTAAAAACAAACAAAATGAATTTGCCTCAACAGCTGAGCTTATTTCTAAATGTGGAAAAATCGATAGTAAAGATTTAGCTGAACAATGTATTGATTTGTTTCGCGTACCTTATTTTGATTTAAAAGACTTTGATCCTACTAAAATCCCGGCCGATCTTGTAAAAGAAAAACTCATACGTAAACATCACATTTTGCCGCTTGTTCAAAAAGATCGAAAAGTTTATATAGCAGCATCAGACCCAACAGATTACGGCGCATTCGAAAACTTTGAGTTTAGTACCGGTCTTTCATGCGAAATTGTTGTTGTTGATTATATTCAACTCGATACCAAAATTGAGCAATTACTAGATGCAACTGGCAGCCTAAATTTAACTGATGACGAGTTTCAGGAATTTGCTGATTTAGACTCAGAAAGCCAAAGAGATACAGCACCACAAGATGACGATAAAGATGATGCGCCTATCATCGTATACATCAACAAAATTTTAATGGATGCCATTAAAAAAGGCGCCTCTGATTTACACTTTGAACCGTATGAGCACAAGTACCGTATTCGCTTTCGTATTGATGGCATTTTGCATGAAGTGGCAAGCCCACCTAATACATTAGCAACCAAGCTTTCTGCGCGTATTAAAGTAATGTCGCGACTCGATATTGCCGAAAAACGCAAACCACAAGATGGTCGTATAAAACTAAAAATCACTGAACGCAAAAGTATCGACTTTCGTGTAAGTACCATGCCTACCTTGTGGGGCGAAAAAATAGTAATGCGTATCCTTGATTCATCAAGCGCTATGTTAGGCATTGATGTATTAGGCTATGAGCCTGAGCAGAAAAAGCTCTATATGGATGCACTTGCCCAGCCTCAAGGGATGATACTTGTAACAGGGCCAACGGGTTCTGGTAAAACAGTATCGCTATACACAGGTTTAAATATATTAAACCAGCCAGAGCGCAATATTAGTACTGCGGAGGATCCGGTTGAGATTAACCTTGAAGGTGTAAACCAAGTACAAATTAATATTAAAGCCGATATGACTTTTGCCAACGCACTGCGTGCATTTTTACGTCAAGATCCTGATGTAGTTATGGTAGGTGAAATACGTGACCTAGAAACCGCAGAAATATCAATAAAAGCGGCGCAAACAGGTCACTTGGTTTTATCAACATTGCATACAAACTCAGCACCGGAAACAATCACCCGTTTATTAAATATGGGTGTGCCGGCTTATAACGTAGCAAGTTCTATCAGCTTAATTATAGCCCAGCGTTTAGCACGTCGTTTATGCCCTAAATGTAAAGCGCCAGAACAACTTCCGAGTGAAGAACTGGCTCGCCAAGGATTTAGCGCCAAGCAAATTGAAGAAATGACGTTATATACGCCTAAAGGGTGTGATAGTTGTACCGATGGTTATAAAGGCCGAGTGGGTATTTACGAAGTAATGCAAATTACCCCTGAAATTGCCCAAATTATTATGCGCGGTGGTAACTCGCTTGAAATAGCTGACGTTTCACTTAAAGCCGGATTTAATAATTTACGTTTATCGGGTTTACGCAAAGCAGCCGATGGTCTTACATCCCTTGGTGAAATTAACCGCGTGACTAATTTTTAAAGGTCCATAGTAAAAGTGACAAGGTTCTGAACACTAAATTCAGAGCCTTACTTATACCTAGAGACTCATATCTAAGTAATGTAAAATGCAGAAAAAGATTGTAAAGAGTAAATTATGCCTACTATTGTAAACTGCCCAACCTGCAAAACTAAAGTTGAATGGTCAGAGCAAAGCCCATTTCGTCCTTTTTGCTCAAAACGCTGTCAGCTAATTGATTTAGGTGAATGGTCGTTTGAAAATAACAGAATTTCTGCACCAATCACGTCCGCAGAAGAGTTTAGCCAAGACATGATTGAAGATATTGAAGCTATGCTGGCTAAAAATGAAGATGACTTTTTTAAGTAATTTATCTTCATTATGCCCTAATACCAATCCGCAATAATACTTAATCAATTTGAGGGGTTAAATCTGACGTTAACTGCGTTAAAAATTTCTGATATAGAACAACTAAATAACGAAATTTTTGCCTTGTTATCGACACGATTTTCTTCCCTCAAAATAGATCACTTAATTAAGCGAATTGGTATAAAAGCAAAAACCAGCATTAAGCTGGTTTTTTAGTATTTACAAAAAGTATAATTAACTTTTTTGTTTACGGTGCTTTTTATTCATACGCTTTTGCATTTTAGCAAATTTCTCTTTTTGCTCAGCGTTAAGTACCTGCATTACTTGGTGTTGCGTTTTTAGTTTAATTAAACCAAATTGCTCACCTTTTTCGCGGCGTTCATTTAATAGCTCTTTTGCTGCATTTTCGTCAAAT
The DNA here is from genome assembly GCF_015864375.1 of Pseudoalteromonas sp. SWYJZ19. Classification (NCBI taxonomy): domain Bacteria; kingdom Pseudomonadati; phylum Pseudomonadota; class Gammaproteobacteria; order Alteromonadales; family Pseudoalteromonadaceae; genus Pseudoalteromonas; species Pseudoalteromonas sp. SWYJZ19. The sequence continues at coordinate 145,274 of NZ_JADYXI010000007.1, read as the reverse complement.
GTTGCAGCCGAAAGTAACGCATCCATTTTAGCTTTGTGCGCTTCACGCATCGCTTTACGGGCTTCTTTATCGTCGCCACGCAACGCTTTCATTTGTGTTTTTTGCGCTTCAAAAATAGCCTTTAGCTTAGTTTGCTGCTCATCTGTTAAGCTTAATTTTTCAACGCCGCGATCAGAAAGTAAAAAACGAGCTTGAGAATGGCCTTGTTTATGTCCGTCGCCTTTAGCTAATACGCTACCAGCACCAAGCGTTGCTGTTGCTAAGCCACAGATAAGTACTAATTTTGAAAGTGTGTTTAATTTAGTCATAATCATTACCTTAATATTGGGTTGGTTGTGGCTGCTAAGCCAGTGAGTTAACTATACCTAACTCAATGCAAAGTAACGCAAAGCAGTGTAAAGGTTGTGTAAAGATTCACCTTTGCACTATTTAGCGGGTAAAATAACGCTATAAACAACTCTAAGGGTTTGTAAATGAAACTATTAATGATTGATGACGATACTGGTCTTTGCGAGCTATTAAGTGAGTATTTAACTGCCCAAGGGTTTGAAATACAAAGCGTACACGACGGTGAGCAGGGCCTTAAACTAGCACAAGCAAATGACTACGCCCTTATATTGCTAGATGTAATGTTACCAACGCTTGATGGTTTTGAAGTACTTAAACAACTTAGGCAAACAAAACTCACACCGGTCATAATGCTTACTGCAAAAGGTGAAGACTTTGACCGTATTTTTGGCCTAGAGCTAGGCGCTGATGATTATATTCCAAAGCCTTTTAATCATCGTGAATTACTAGCCCGCGTAAAAGCGATAACACGCCGTATAGAGCACATTAATAGCTTAAATGCAGCTACAACGAGTAAGTTACTCGTTAATGGTATTACTGTTAACCTTGCAGCGCGAGAGGCCTCAATCGACGGCTCTACACTAACCCTTACCGGTACAGAGTACGAAATACTCACGCTATTGTGTAAAAATGCAGGCGAAGTTGTTAGTAAAGAGCAAATTAGCGAAGAAGTGCTAGGCAGGCGCTTAGCTTCTTTTGATCGCTCTATCGATATGCATGTAAGTAATATCCGTAAAAAAATAGCTGAGCATATTCCAGGTGAGCGAATTAAAACAATGCGAGGTACGGGTTATGTCTTTATCCAAGGCGAATAAAAGCACTTACTTTGCTTGGTTAAAACATCCTGGGCACTACCTGTTTTTTAAAGTATTTATTTGGTTTTGGTTAACTATAATCGGCACCGTAGCAGCGCTTATATTTTTAAGTAATATAACCGCTATTAATGCGGTATCTAACGAGCCACTTTATGGCCCGATGAAAAAAAACCTAATATACACCGCCAAAAGTATTGAGCGCACTGCTATTAAACATAAGCGCAGCCTAAGCGAAGTATTAGTACACCCTCGCCTATCAAAGCGTAAACTTTTATACTTAAGCGCAGCTCAAAGCGAGGACTCTCTTAGTAGTAAAGAGGTGCCAGAGAGCATCGATTTAAGTTTATTAAACTTCACTCAAAATATGTCACCGCAAATTATTTTCACTGAGAAATATCAAGCCTTCGGCCCTGTTAATATAAACGTGCCTGAAGGGAGTTTTTATCTTTATGAAATAGATATTAATCATCAACCACCGCTAATAATGCGCTTTAAGCTTATGCCTAATTGGATGAAAATAGTCATCGCAATTGTTGCCTCTCTTATTTTAAGCTTTGTATTTAGCCGTAACTTAATAGCCCCTATAAATAGCCTTAAAAAAGCGGCAATTAAACTATCAGCGGGTAACCTAAGCGCAAGAGCCGACATTTCTGTAAACCGAAAAGATGAGCTAGGAATACTAGGGCGAGATTTTAACAGCATGGCTAATCAGTTAGAGCTTTTAATTAGTTCACAAAAACGCTTATTAGCCGACATATCACATGAATTACGATCGCCTCTTACACGTTTAAAAATGGCTACCGGACTTGCACAAATGCAAGCTAACGACGCTAGCCAATCGTATTTATTACGCATAGAAAAAGAAGCTAACCAACTCGATAAAATGATTGCCGACGTGCTGCAAGTTTCTCGCTTAGAAGCAAAAAGCCAAGCGCTTTCACTGCAAAAACAATCATTACAAATAATTGTAGATCACGTTATTAACGATGCGCAGTTTGAAGCAAAACAAAATAATAAGCAGCTAAATATAGTGGGCGCTGTAGACGTAAACATTAATTGCGACGAAGGCCTTATTGCCAGTGCGCTTGAAAACCTATTACGCAACGCTATTAAATACGCAAATAATACAATTAGCATTACTCTAAAGCATGCTGATGCCATTTATATAGAAATATGTGACGATGGCTCTGGTGTGCCAGATGATCAACTGAGCAAGCTTTGCGAGCCCTTTTTTAGACAGTCAGATGCGCGGGATCGCGTAAGTGGTGGCACGGGTTTAGGTCTTGCGATTGCTAAAAATGCTATTACTGCGCATGGCGGCAGTTTAGTATTATCAAATAAAGAACTAGGTGGCTTGTGTGCTAATATAACCTTGCCATTAATAAAAGAGTAAACCATGTTTTATAGTAGTGAGCGTGAGCTTAAAAGTAATCAAATAACAATTAATAACTTTTATAAAAACACGCTAATTAAAGCTTATTTAGATACGCCTAACGGGCAATTATTTTATGCTTATGCCATACCTGAAAAAGCTCAAATTGCCATTGTTATCAGTTCGGGGCGCCTTGAGGGGTTAGATAAATATAAAGAATTGTTGTGGGAGCTTTGTAATAATAATTTTGCCGTGTTCATAGTCGACCACCAAGGACAAGGCCGCTCTTATCGCCACTTAATAAATAAGCATAAAGGCCACGTTAATCAATTTAACGATTACAGTGCCGATCTAAACTTATTTAATAAACACGTTGTGGATACTTATTGGCAGGGCAAAAAAGTGTTAGTGAGTCATTCAATGGGCGGCGCTATTGCTTTTGATTACCTTGCGCATTTTGAACACAATTTTAGTGGCGCGTTTTTATCAGCCCCGATGCTTGATATTTACACAAAAAACACACCAAAACCTTTAGCTAAATTAATAGCCAGTACCGCTACCCTTTTGGGTCAAAAAGACAACTACGCGCTAGGGCAAACCGATTATATACCCGATGAGTTTGCTACAAATGTATTAACCAGCAGTCCAGTGCGTTACGAGCTATTTAGGCAAACATATAAAGAAGAGCCATTACTACAGCTCGGCGGTGTTACTTACGGCTGGCTAAATGCGACATTTGCATTTATAACTTCTGTGGATAACTTAAGCGTGACTATTCCACTTTATATTGCCAGTGCGCAAAACGACGAAGTGGTTGATAACAATGCCCAATATAAATTAGCAAACAGGCACGTAAACACTGTACTTAAAAGCTTTGAAGGCGCTAAACACGAGCTGTTTTTTGAACGTGATGAAATACGCCAGCCATTGCTTAAAAGCTTGTATCAGTTTTGTGAGTCGGTGACGGCTTAACAAGTACCGACAAAGGGTCGAGGTGGATCAGTATATCTACCTCAGACTCAAAGCGATCTTTAAGCATTGCCTCTACTTCATCAGCTACGTTATGTGCGCGAATCAAACTTAAATGATCATCAAGCTCTAAGTGCATTTGGATAAACTTAACTTTTCCGCCTTGGCGCGTACGAATATCATGTACACCATGTACGTCAACATGGGCTCTGGCTATATCAAATATGCTTTGCTTTTCATCATCTGGCAGTTCTTTATCCATTAAATGATCGGCACTATCGCGAGCAATATCCCAACTGTTATAAAGTAAGTAACCCGCTACACCTATCGCAAAAACAGGATCGGCATACAACACACCATAATAAGCTAACAAAATAGCCAATAGCACAGCGGCATTTAATATTAAGTCGCCTTTGTAATGTACTGAGTCTGCTTTAATAGCAATTGAATCGGTGTATTTAACTACTTTATTTTGCACAAATACAATGACCAGCGTACACGCAATAGCAAAAATACTTACCCATACACCCAATAATGAATGGCTTAACTGGATAGGATTAAATAAACGCTCAATACCATGAAAAGCAAGTAGGCAACCTGAGCCAGCAATAAACGCAGCTTGTCCAAGTCCTGCAAGTGCTTCGGCTTTACCGTGTCCAAACCGATGATCGTCATCTGCTGGACGCAGTGCGTAACCCAAAACTAAAAAGCTCATCGCGGTAGCTGTTATATCCATTAACGAATCCGTTAACGAGCCAAGCATTGAGGCCGAGCCCGAAGCAAGCCACGCCCATGTTTTTGCGCCAATCATTAAACTAACCATTACCATGGTAACAATGCTGGAAGTTTTAACCCAAAATTCGTAGCTACGGTTATGCACGTTTTAATCCGATAATTAGGAGTACTCAATAGTATGAGTATATCATTTTTTTGAAGGGTTTCGTGTATACTGAAAATCGTTAAACTACAGATTATTTAAAAGGCTCACTATGCTGGATATTGTTTTATACCAACCTGAAATTCCACCTAATACAGGTAATATTATTCGTCTGTGCGCAAATACGGGCTATGCACTGCATTTAATTGAGCCGTTAGGTTTTGAATGGGACGACAAACGAGTAAAGCGTGCTGGCCTTGATTACCACGAATTTAGCCATGTTCAACGCCATGCCTCATTTGAAGATTATCTTGAGAAGTGTAAGCCTAAAAAAATATATGCATGTACAACCAAAGGTAGCCAATTTCACCACGAAGCTAGCTACGAAGCCGGCGATTGCCTAGTTTTTGGACCTGAAACCCGCGGCCTGCCTGATGATATGATCCAAGCACTGCCAAAAGAGCAGCGTGTACGTATTCCTATGCAAGCCAATAGCCGCAGCATGAACTTATCAAACGCAGTAGCCGTGTTTGTTTACGAGTCGTGGCGCCAGTTGGGCTTTCCTAACGCGCAATAAGCACCTTATACCAAGCAACAAAGAACAAAAAACCGACATAACGTCGGTTTTTTAGTTTTAGTATACTTTGTATAAATTTATTCAGAACGCTGCTCTCGGCCTAATAGCGCCATTGCTGCTTCTTTCATGTCTTTATTTTCATAAAGCACTTTATAAATTTGCTCAGTAATCGGCATTTCAACACCGCTGCGCTGCGCGAGTAAATATACTTCTTTGGTATTTCTAAAGCCTTCAACTACTTGGCCAATAGACTCAATAGCAGCATCTACACTTTCGCCTTTACCTAGTGCTAAACCAAATCGACGATTACGAGATTGATTGTCGGTACAGGTGAGTATTAAATCACCAAGACCCGCCATTCCCATAAAAGTTTCTGGTTTTGCGCCCAAAGCACAGCCTAATCGCGTTAATTCAGCAAGACCTCGAGTGATCAGCGCAGTACGCGCATTAGCACCAAAACCAACACCGTCCGAAATACCGGCACCAATGGCAATTACATTCTTAACCGCACCACCGAGCTGTATACCAATAAAATCATCATTGTTATACACGCGGAATGAGCGGCCACAATGAAGTAAATCAGCTAGCTGCTGAGCAAATTCAGGCGACGTAGAAGACACTGAAATAGCTGTAGGTGAGCCCATCGCCATTTCTTTTGCAAATGTAGGGCCCGAAAGTACGGCAAGTGGAATATCATCACCCAATTCTTGCAAAGCCACTTCTTGCAACAAGCGCCCAGTATTTGGCTCGAGCCCTTTCGTTGCCCACGCAACTTTAGCACCCTTTTGCAATGCCGGTTTAATTTGCGCAAGTGTGTCGCCAAAAGCATGGCTTGGTACAACAACAAGTACAATAGCGCTGCTAGCAACGGCATTTAGTAAGTTAGCTTCAAGAGTAAGAGTGTCTGGGAAAGGAGCATCAGGTAAGTAACGTTGATTTTTCCGCTCAGCTGCAAGCGTGGCAACGTCGTCGCTATTTCTTCCCCAAAGTGTCACGTGGTGACCATTTCGGGCTAAACAAATAGCAAGGGCGGTGCCGTAAGACCCCGCCCCTAATACAGTAACAGCTGTAGTTGCTGTACTCATAGGTTATGCGTCTGCTGTAACCTGGTCAGCTTGCGCAGTACGTTGTTGCATGTATTGTGCAAACAGTGCGTCAAAGTTAACTGGCGCAAGGTTAAGCTGTGGAAAAGTACCACGGTTAACAAGATTTGAAACAGCTTCACGTGCATATGGGAACAACACGTTAGGACAAAATGCACCAAGCATGTGCGCAAGTTGCACTTCTTCAACTTCAGCAATAGTAAAAATACCTGCTTGTTGAATTTCACATAAGAACGCAGTTTCTTCACCAAGAGAAGCAGTTACAGTTAGTGCTAAAACAACTTCAAATACACCTTCGTCTAGTTTGTTAGAGCGTGTATCTAGGTCTAGCTTAACTTCTGGCGTCCATTCTTTTTGAAAAATGGCCGGAGAGTTTGGCGTTTCAAACGATACATCTTTAGTGTAAATACGTTGAATAGTAAATTGTGCACCGGCTTCTGCAGCTGCTACGTTTTGATTTTCTTCGTTCATTGTTATTCCTAACTTGTTCGTTATTATAATTAAATTAAGCGTTTAACTTAGCGTCAAGTTTACCTTGCGCTTCAATAGCCATCATGTCGTCGCAGCCACCGATATGTTCATCATTAATAAATATTTGCGGTACTGTGCTTGCGCCACCAGCTTTAGTAATCATTTCAGCACGTAGCTCTGGTTGTACACCAATATCATAATTAGTGTATTCAACGCCTTTGCTATTTAAAAGCGAAAGAGCACGCTGACAAAATGGACAATACGCCTTGGTGTATAAAACAACATTACTCATAATAAATCCTCTATCGGCCTAGCTAAACTGATTAGCGACCTGTTGTAGTTGGTAAGCTGGCAGATTGCCACGCACCCATGCCACCTGCTAATAAGTAAACTCGTTCAAAACCAGCTTTACTCATAGCGGCTGCAGTACCTTGGGCAGTCATACCTGTAGTACATACAACTATAATGGGTTTAGTCTTGTACTTTTCAAGGCTTGAAAAGTCAGATTTTTTCGCATTCTCTGGGCTTAAGTGCTCAGCACCAGAAATACGCCCTGCGTTAAACTCTTTTTGCGCACGTATATCGATTACTTGACCGTCATCACGGTTAATAAGTAACGTAAGCTGCTGAGGATTTATTTGACGAACAGCTGAAAGCTTACTCTTTATCCAGCCACTAACAATAAGGAAAACAATACCAACCCAAGCAAGGCTTAAAATGGGATGATTTGTAATAAATTCAATATATTGATCCATTCTACTTCCACTATGAAATTATGTTTTAAAACGTGATGTTTTAAGGATTTTGTACTTTAGCCACGCAAGTATACCCAAACCAACCTAAAATGCGAGTTTAGGAGCACTTAGAGACGTTTAAAAAACGATAAAGCCCCCCATATATAGTTAACAAGAACTCTGGATAATAAATCTATCTCAAGCAGAGTTCAGGTTAGTCAATGAGGTATAAGTGAAAAAATTTAATATCTTGTTTTCAATGCTGATCCTAGCTTAAAAACACGGTATGCTAAAACCACGCTAATAAACCTTTTAGGTGCACAGTATCCATCAACAGATACTAATTTTCAGGAGCTATTATGACAGAGCATAAAAAACCACTGGTATTAATGATTTTAGACGGTTGGGGATACCGCGAAGATACGCAAAGTAATGCTATTCTTGCAGCTAACACACCGGTATTAGACAATTTATGGGCCACACGGCCACACACATTAATATCAGCTTCGGGTTTAGATGTTGGTCTTCCTGATGGTCAAATGGGTAACTCAGAAGTTGGCCATGTGAACTTAGGTGCTGGTCGCATTGTTTATCAAGATTTTACTCGTATCACCAAAGCAATTAACGATGGCGAATTTGATTCAACACCAGCCTTAGTTGAAAACATAGATAAAGCAGTAAAAGCAGGCAAAGCCGTTCATATTATGGGACTTTTAAGCCCAGGTGGCGTACATAGTCACGAAGATCACATTGTTGCTAGTATAAAACTGGCTGCAAAACGTGGCGCTAAAGAAGTTTACTTTCATGGCTTTTTAGATGGCCGCGACACACCTCCACGTAGCGCTAAAGCATCAATCGAACGTATTGAAGCATTGTTTAGCGAACTTAAATGTGGTCGTTTAGCGTCACTTATTGGCCGTTACTACGCAATGGACAGAGACAACCGTTGGAACCGAGTAGAAAAAGCTTACAATGTAATAGCTCTAGCCGAAGGCGACTTTAATTTTGATAACGGCGTAGAGGCACTTAATGCAGCCTACGAGCGCGACGAAAACGATGAGTTTGTAGCTGCTACAACTATTACACCAACAGGTGCAGAGCCAGCCGAAATTAACGATGGCGACACTCTAATTTTTGCCAACTTTAGAGCAGACAGAGCCCGCGAAATTACTCGCGCTTTTGTTGAGCCTGACTTTGATGGATTCGCAAGAAAAAGAACACCAAAACTTAGCGCATTTGTAATGATGACAGAGTACGCAGCTGATATAGATGCCCCTGTTGCCTTTGGTTCAACACCGTTAGTAAATGTACTTGGTGAGTGGTTTGAAAAAAATAACAAAACACAGCTTCGTATTTCAGAAACCGAAAAGTACGCACACGTTACATTTTTCTTTAGTGGCGGGCGCGAAAGCGAATTTGAAGGCGAAACACGCGAACTAATTCCTTCGCCGCAAGTAGCAACTTACGACTTACAACCTGAAATGAACTCAGAAATGTTAACCGACAAGTTAGTAGCAGCAATTAAAAGTGGAAAATACGATGCTATTATTTGTAACTATCCTAATGGCGACATGGTAGGTCACTCTGGCGTGTTTGACGCTGCAGTTAAGGCCTGTGAAGCGGTAGATAGCTGTATTGGACGTGTTGTTGATGCACTTGAAGAGTTTGGTGGTGAAGCACTAATAACAGCTGATCATGGTAATGCTGAGCAGATGGCAGACCTTAAAACAGGCCAAGCCCATACAGCTCACACTAGCGAACCGGTACATTTTATTTATGTGGGTCGCGATGCAGAGCCAATGCAAGGTAAAGCATTAAGCGATGTAGCCCCTACCATGCTTCACTTAATGGGCATGGAGCAGCCAAACGAAATGACTGGTACGCCTATCATGATGTTGAAATAACGCATGAATAGACGTATTAACCGGTTAATTAAGTGCGGTTTAATACTCACTTCATTAGTGACTGCATCTGCAGTTGCTAATGAAGATCGTACTAAAAAAGACTTATCAGAAGTTCAAAATGCACTTGAGCAAAGCCAAGCTGAGTATAACGCCCAAAGAAAAAAAATAGCGTCACTACAAAAAAACCTCAAAAGCCATGAACTCGATATAGCTAAAAATGCTAAAGCACTTAACATGGCAGAACAATCAGTAAGAGAAACAAAAACACAGCAAAAAGAGCTACAAAATAAAGCCGATGAGCTCGATAAAAAGCATACTCAGTTTCAAAAAGTCTTAGCCGCGCAGCTCAAAAGTGCCTACATGGCGGGTGGCGACGACTATTCTAAAATGCTGTTAAACCAAGAAGACACCGCAAAATTTGAGCGCACACTAAGTTATTACAACTACTTAAATAAAGCCCGTATTGAACAAATTGAAGATCTAAAAAACCTTCAACAACAAATAGCACAAAACCAAGAAGAACTTGTTAAAACTCAAGAAAAGCTAGAGCTTTTGTATGATGAGCAAAAAAGGCGCCAAACTGCATTGCTTAATGCGCAAAGTGAACGCCAAGCTAATCTTAAAAATTTACAAGCTCAGCTCAACAGCACCAAAAGCTCAATAAATTATTTAAAAGAAAACCAACAAACGTTAGTAACAACAATTGAAGAACTCGAAAAAGAAAAAACACAAAAAATTGAATTACTCGGCCTAAATAAAAGCAAGGGCAAATTAGATTGGCCGAGCAAAGGCAAGTTAGAGCACACATTCGGTCAACGTAAACATGGTGGTATTGATTGGAAAGGCGTATTAATTGGTGCAAAAGAAGGCACTAATATTAATAGTGTACATAATGGTCAAGTTGTATTCGCCGATTGGCTTAAGGGCTATGGCTGGGTAATTGTTGTAGATCATGGTGAAGGTTTTATGAGCCTATATGGTCATGCCCAAACACTGCTAAGAGATGTAGGCGACATGGTACGTGAAGGTGAAACATTAGCCCTAGTTGGCCAAAGCGGCGGACAAGCTACTTCTGGTCTATACTTTGAAATACGCCACAAAGGACGCGCAGTAAATCCTGTAAAATGGTGCAGACGCATTTAATTGAATAAACCGCTGCACCGCATTAGGAGCAGCTGATGACAACTAAGAAAAACGTAATAAATACCATCAATCAAAAAAATGCAGGCTTATATATAAGCCTGTATTTACTTGTATTACTAATCTTAATCACCTTTACTAGCAGTGTATTAGCAAGCTCGATTAAAGATCTTAAAAGACAACAAATCGACGAAATACTCTTTAACATCCATGCCTACTACGTTGAAGATCTCACCTTACAAAATAGCCACCACATTAAATATAATAGCCAACAGTTTGAGCGCTTATATTCAAAGCTCGACTCTTACTCTAAGTACTTAAATGAGCACGAACTAACCTCATTATTTGATAACACAAACGGGCGCTATACAGGTATTGGTATTGAGGTTAAAAATATCGATAAATATATGACTATTGTTAATGTGGTTGATAATTCCCCCGCAAAAGTAGCGGGTATTCTGCCAGGCGATATTATTGTAAGTGTAAACAACCACACAGCTCAAAACCGTACAATCGATGAAGTAGCAACACTAATAAGAGACAGTAAATTTTCAAATATAGAGCTAATTATAAGTCGTGATAACAATAAAAACCCACTCACGTTTCATGTAGCACGCCGCCAAATAAACCTCGAAAGCGTAACAAGCGAACTTCTAGATTTTGGTACTGGTTATATAGCTATCAATAATTTTTCTAACCACACATTGCATGAGGTTGCTCTGCAAGTTGCTGCCCTGCAAAGCCACTTTGGTTACCCACTTAAAGGCTTAGTAATTGATTTACGTGATAACCCAGGGGGTACATTACAAAGCGCAGTAGCGGTATCAGACCTATTTTTACAAAGTGGCACTATAGTGACTACTAAAGGACGTTTTTACGATGCCAACCAAGCATTTTATGCAAAGCGTGGAGACATTCTAAAAAATGCCCCCATTGTTGTACTTATAAACGAAAACTCAGCCTCTGCAGCCGAAATACTTGCAGCAGCGCTAAAAGATAATAAACGAGCAACCGTTGTTGGCAGTCAATCTTTTGGGAAGGGTTCTGTACAATCGCTCATTCCGCTAGGTGATGGCAATACCGCATTAAAGCTCACCACAGCGAAATACTTCACACCGTTAGGTAAATCGATTGATGGTATAGGAATAACCCCAGATGTGGCGGTTAATCAAACAAACCTTTCACAAAGTAATAAAGCCGTTATAATAAAAAATGAACATACTAACAGTAACGCGCAATTACTTACTGGTAACTTAGCAGATTTACAATTAGTTAAAGCGAAACAATTACTCAGCATGCAATAGCTTGTATAAGCTGTTAAACAAAGCTAAAAAAGATAATAAAAACTATAAACGTGAAAATAATAAAATGGCTAATATTAGCTATTTGTTTTAGCTCAGCAACAATTAGCGCTAAACAAATAGCAATAGTGATAGACGATATAGGCTATCATCAACGGGACTTAGAGTTCCTTTCCTTACCAGGGCAATTGTCGTATTCAATTTTGCCCCATACTCCTTATTCGCAAATTTTTGCAACGCTTGCTAGTCAATCAAATAAAGAGTTATTACTTCATGTACCTATGCAGGCACTTAACGGTAAAGAACTCGGACCTGGCGCGCTTACTTTAAATATGAATAAAGAGCAGCTTCAGCAAACTCTAGGAACCGCTCTCGCTAGTTTACCGCAAGTTAAAGGCGTTAATAACCACATGGGCTCAGCGCTTACGCAGCAAAGCCAAGCTATGAAGTGGACAATGGAAGTGCTTAAAAAGCGCCATTTATATTTTTTAGATAGCCGTACAACAGATTTAAGCCAAGCACAAAATGCTGCTAACTTTTTAGGTGTTGCCAATATTAGTCGCCAAGTGTTCTTAGACAATATAACTACACCAGAACAACTGCAGCTAAGGCTTGAAGAATTAAAACAACTAGCCATCACTCATAATTCCGCTATTGCAATTGCTCATCCCTATCCAGAAACAATCGAATTTTTACGTCATGCCTTACCCGAGCTAACTAAGCAAGGTTTTGAGCTCGTGCCGGTTTCGCAGCTGGTTGAGCGTAAATACATTCAGTTAGCGCAAGCTGAGGGAAAAGAGATTAGTGCTCGGTGATATAAGCTTTAAATAAAGCTATATCCAAATGATAAACTAACCATTCGATAATGCAGAGTATTAGGGCGTGTTGATCTTTGATGGTTGAATTTGCAGCAGTATGTTTGGTTTTTAGGCAAGGCAGAGCCTATGAAGTGTGGTTATTCCCCATAAATAGGCGATAACGCAGCATAAATGCCAAACATGCGCTGCCCTTCGGGTTCAGCCTAGGGACGATAAACTCTTTGTTACTCGGTTTTTACTTAGCCCACTAGGTTACAAACCTCGCGCCGCGATTTAATCGCCCCTAGATTGAACAAATTTCAATCCGCAAAGATCAACACGCCCTAGTATTATACCAATTCGCTTAATTAAGTGATCTATTTTGAGGGCGGAAAAACGAGTTGATAGCCAGGCAAAAAAATCGCTATTTAGTTGTTCTAATTGAGAATTTTTTAACGCAGGTAGCGACACGTTTAGCCCCGCAAAATGATTAAGTATTATTGCGGATTGGTACTACTTAATTAGATATTTTATCGTTGGGTTTCGCTTCTCTCAAACCAATCTACGCGAAAGCAAAAAGCCCCGCATTTTCATGCAGGGCTTTTAAATTTGCTGCTTGAACAATATTAGCTCATAGCGCTTTGTAACTTTTTCATCGCTGTTTTTTCAAGCTGGCGAACACGTTCAGCAGATACACTGTACTTTTGTGCAAGCTCTTGAAGAGTCGCTTTATCATCCGACAACCAACGTGCGCTAACAATATCTTGTGAACGTTCGTCTAGTGTTTTAAGTGCGCTAAATAAACGAGTATGCGCTTGCTCTTTCCACTGTTCTTGTTCAACGTCGTCAGCTAAATCAGCTGCGCCATCTGTTAAATATTGTACTGGAGAGTACGTGCTTGTTGGTGCGTCGTCGTTATCGTCGCCCGTTAGGTCAAAGCCCATGTCTTGGCCGCTCATGCGCGATTCCATTTCACGTACTTCTTTTTCACTCACACCTAGCTCGCTAGCAACGGTACTAACCTCAGCTTGATTAAACCAACCTAAACGCTTTTTGTTTTTACGAAGATTAAAAAACAATTTACGTTGCGCTTTAGTGGTTGCAACTTTAACTATGCGCCAATTTTTAAGCACAAACTCGTGAATTTCGGCTTTAATCCAATGCACTGCAAACGATACTAAACGTACACCCACTGTAGGGTCAAAACGTTTAACCGCTTTCATCAGGCCTATATTACCTTCTTGAATAAGGTCAGCTTGTGGTAAGCCGTATCCCGAGTAGCCTTTAGCAATATGTGCTACAAAGCGTAAATGCGACATAATGAGTTGCTTGGCAGCACTAAGATCACCTTCTTCCTGAAGCTTTTTAGCAAGTTCTTGCTCTTGTTCAACTTTAAGCATAGGAATAGTGCTTACCGCTTGAAGGTAACCGTCCATGCTTGCGCTTTGTTGTCCGACTGTAAGTGCCATTGCGTATAAATCTTTACTCATTTTTCACCTCGGTGATAAACATTTGAAACTATCTTAGCACTCTTTCTTTAAGAGTGCTAACCCCAATTTAAAACTTTTTTAAAGTATAAATCAAGCAGTTTTTAGTATGTGTTTAGTCTACTACAAGCGACTGAATAAGTGATGAATTGAGGGGCTGTAGCAGGTTAACCTCGCTGCATCACCTTATTTACAACTCATTACTTCATGGGAGGATAGTACATAAATATGACAGTTTTAATAACAGGAGGTACAACCCAGTTCGGTACGATACGCATATCAAGCTGGGTTGGTTCACTTATAGTTTGCAGGATTGTTTATACTTTATCGGGTTCTATTTCTTTAATATATCGATTTACAGAAAGGTACGAGCCTACAAATCCTAAGCTTGTTGCAAGTAACACTAAAAAGCCGAGCTCATTAAGCGATAATCCAATTAACGAGAAGCTTGTTTGATACACCCCCGCTACACTACTCACAGCGCTTGAAAGCCACCACATCATTAATCCTACGCATATAAAGGCGAATAAACCACCTATTACACCATACCAAATACCGGTCCACAAAAATGGGGCATGTATAAAGGTGTTAGTTGCGCCGACTAGCTTCATTACTTGTATTTCTTCTTTTTTATCCATGATCGACAAACGGATGGTGTTACCAATAATAAGCGTCACTGAGGTAAGCAGTAATAATGCGATGGTTATTACACTTTCTTTCAGTAAATCTAGTAATGCATTTAAACGCTCTAGCCACGCTATATCGAGCTTACCAAAATCAACTTCACGTTCACTTTCTAATTTAGTTAGCAGTACTTTAGCGGCATTTGGGTGTCTGTGACGTTTTGTAGGAGTAACAAGTACCACATCAGGTAATGGGTTTTTATCTAAGTACTCTAAAGCTTGCCCAAAGCCAGATACGTCTTTAAATTCTGTTAGTGCTTTTTGCTTTGATATAAATTCAACGCTTTCCACTTCTGGATAAAGTGCTAAACGCTTTACTAATGTTTGCGTTTCTTGCTCGTTCATACTTTCTTTTACAAACAACGATATTTCACTCGCTTCTTCAAAACCACTACTTACTTGCTGTACGTTTTTAACAACGAGATAAAGTGTTGCAGGTAACGTTAGGCTCAAACCAAGTACAGCAATAGTCATCATAGATGCAAGCGGCGTACGCCACATTTCACCTAAGCTATGAACACCTTGGCGAAAAATATTAATAATGAAAAAATAGCTGCCAGCTAATACTGATTTTTTTTGCTTGTCGTTACTATTTTGACGACTTTTAAAAAGTAAACTCATAGTGCTCCCTCAGCGAGCGGATCTTGAAGCATGCGGCCATCTTTTAAGGTTAGACTGCGGTACTTCATACGTGCAACCAAACCTAAGTCATGCGTCGCTATAAGAACAGTGGTGCCGTGTTTATTAAAGTCCTCAAACAGCTTTAGGATTTCCATTGAAAGCTCAGGGTCTAGGTTACCTGTAGGCTCATCGGCTAACAGAATTGGCGGGGAATTTACGATTGCTCTGGCAATACCAACACGTTGCTGCTCGCCTCCAGAGAGCATAGACGGATGACATTTTATTTTGTCTATCAGGCCTACTTTATCAAGCGCACCATGAACACGTTTAGCTATTTGCTTATGGTGAGTACCCTCAATAATAAGAGGCAGTGCCACGTTATCAAAAATAGTATAGCGCTCTAGTAAACGGTGGTTTTGAAAAATAATACCTATATCACGGCGAGCATAAGGAATTTGACGCGAGTTTACTTTATTTAAATCAACACCGTTGATAAATACACTGCCTGCCGATGGACGTTCCATTAAGCTAATTAACTTAAGCAAC
Organism: Pseudoalteromonas sp. SWYJZ19; assembly: GCF_015864375.1. NCBI lineage: Bacteria > Pseudomonadati > Pseudomonadota > Gammaproteobacteria > Alteromonadales > Pseudoalteromonadaceae > Pseudoalteromonas > Pseudoalteromonas sp. SWYJZ19. The sequence continues at coordinate 129,529 of NZ_JADYXI010000007.1, read as the reverse complement.
GTACTTTTACCCGCACCACTGTGGCCGGTTAAAAAGGCAAGTTCACCCGGTTTAACATGAAAATTAACTTTTTCGAGGGCGCGGTGCCCTCCAGGATAAGTCTTACTTACTTGCTGAAAATTTATCATTTTTTTATTATGCCAATTCAATTAGTTTACTAATAAAATTGGTATTCCTCGCAATTAAAAAGGGAGCAAGCTCCCTCTTTTGGTAAATTAAACGTCGTCCTCATCTTGGCTAAATAACGCATCAATAAAGTCATCGCTTTTAAAAGCGCGTAAATCATCAATACCTTCACCAACACCAATGTAACGAATTGGAATATTAAACTTATCTGCAACCGCAAAAATAACACCACCCTTTGCAGTTCCATCAAGTTTTGAAAGCGTAATACCAGTTAAGCCAACGCATTGATTAAATAAGTTCACTTGGCTAATTGCATTTTGACCTGTGCCAGCATCAATGGTTAGCATCACTTCGTGCGGCGCATCAGGATCAATTTTTTTCATAACACGAGCTATTTTTTCAAGCTCCTGCATTAAGTTATCTTTATTTTGCAAGCGACCCGCTGTATCTGCAATTAACACATCTATATTACGTGCTTTTGCAGCTTGGAATGCATCAAAAACAACCGATGCACTATCTGCACCCGTATGCTGTGCAATAACAGGAATGCTGTTACGTTCACCCCAAACCTGAAGTTGCTCAACAGCAGCCGCTCTAAACGTATCGCCAGCAGCCAGCATAACCGACTTACCTTCGCTTTGAAATTGCTTAGCCATCTTACCAATAGTCGTTGTTTTACCAACGCCATTTACGCCCACCATTAAAATAACAAATGGCTTTTTATCTTTGGTAATTACTAAAGGCTGTTCAGCCGTTTTTAGCATCGCCGCCATTTCTTGTTTCATTAACTCATAAAGCGCATCACCATCTTTTAACTGCTTACGGTTTGCAGCATCAGTTAAGCTATCAATCAACTTCATGGTGGTATCAACGCCTAAATCGGCGGTGAGCAGCTGTGTTTCAAGATCTTCAAATAATTCGTCATCTATTTTTTTACCACTAAAAATAGATGCAAAACCAGAACCTATATTAACGCGAGTTTTTAACAAGCCCTTTTTAAGACGAGAGAAAAACCCTTCTTTTTTCGGCTTTTCTACTTTTTCAGCAGTAATGCGTTCTTGCTCTAAACGCTCACTCTGAGTTTTTTCAGCCGCAATACGTTCTTGTTCTAAACGCTCGTTCTGAGCTTTCTCAGCAGTAATACGTTCTTGTTCTAAGCGCTCGCTTTCTGCTTTATCAGCAGCAATGCGTTCTTGCTCTAAACGCATTTGCGCTTCTTGTTCTGCTAAACGTTTTGCTTGATCTTGTCTTTGTGCTTCAGCATCTGCTTGTTCTTTTGCTAATAACTCAGCATTCGCTTGCTCTATTGCAAGCTTTTCAGCCTTTACAGCTTCATCCTTTTTTTCAAGGCGTATTTGCTCTAGTCGCTCAGCCTCTATTTTTTCTGCAGCCAATCGCTCTTGCTCTAACAGCATCTGCGTTTCTTGATCGGCTAAACGTTGTGCGTGTTCTTGTCTTTGCGCTTCTGCATCAGCTTGTTGTTTTGCAAGTAATTCAGCATTGGCCTGCTCAATGGCAATCTTTTCTGCGTTTTCAGCACGCTCTTGCTCTAAACGTTTTGCTTCAATTTGTTCAGAAGCAATACGCTCCAGCTCTAAGCGCTCTGTTTCGGCTTCTGCTTTTAAACGTTCAGCTTCAGCTTGCTCCTGTGCTAGCTTTTCTTGCTCTGAACGTTTAGCTTCAATTTTTTCAGCAGCAATACGCTCCTGCTCTAAGCGCTCTGTTTCGGCCTCTGCTTTTAAACGTTCAGCTTCAGCTTGCTCCTGTGCTAGCTTTTCTTGCTCTAAACGTTTAGCTTCAATTTGTTCAGCAGCAATACGCTCCTGCTCTAAGCGCTCTGCTTCGGCTTCTGCTTGTAAGCGTTCAGTTTCAGCCTGCTGCGCAAGCTTTTCTTGCTCTAGCTTCTGCGCTTCTTCTTGCGCTAATGCTTGTTGTTTATCAGCGGCTGCTTTTTGCTCTGCTTCTTTTTTATCTGACTTGCCAAAACCGAGCCACGACATGAATTTACTTTTTTTTGTCATACTTGCTAATAACCACTTATAAAAATCTGATAAACTAAAATTTGAAATAGCTTGGCAATGCCCAGCAATAGTTGCTAATAAATACAACCATTCAAAACGTAAGTGTTCAATAGTAACACTTTTAATACGGTTGAAAAATGAAGCTACACGTAATCACCCATAATATTATCTGAGCTAGATACCATATACCATTTTTTAGTGAGCTAAATGAGAAAAAAAACAACGCAAAATAAAGCTACTAACAAGCCCAGTGATGGCTTTATTAGAGTGATTAGTGGCCAATTTCGAGGCCGAAAACTCCCTGTTAAAAATGTAGAAGGCTTAAGACCTACTACCGATCGAATTAAAGAAACTGTATTTAATTGGCTAATGCAAGATACGCGTGACACAAATGTACTTGATTGTTTTGCAGGTTCTGGTGGGTTAGGATTTGAAGCGCTATCTCGATTTGCTAAAAACGCCACATTTATCGAGCTCGACTCGTCAGCTGCCAAGCAATTAGAACAAAACATTAGCACTTTAAAGCTCGACAACGCATACGTTAAACATACTAATTCACTCTCCTTTTTAGAGCAAAAAAACACAAACGAAGCGTTTAATCTTGTATTTGTTGACCCACCATTTCGTAAAGATTTAGCGCAAACAACCTGCGATTTATTAGAAAAAAACCAATGGTTAAGCGATGATGCATTAATTTATGTTGAAGTAGAAACAGAGTTAACCACCTTCAAGAACCCGAGCAACTGGTTGTTAATTAAAGAAAAAAAGGCAGGCCAAGTGTTTTGCAAACTCTACCAGCGCCAATCAAATTAATACTGTTTTACATGATGCGTTTCTGTTAATATTGTCCTTTACATGTGGTGTTGCTTCGGATTACAATACCGCACCATTTTTGAACCACTTGATCAATGTTTGATCAACTTGAGCAACGCTCATAATTTAGGTAGGTGAATTTTTAATGCCAGTAATTAAAGTAAGAGAGAACGAACCGTTTGACGTAGCACTTCGTCGCTTCAAGCGTTCATGTGAAAAAGCAGGAATCCTTTCAGAAGTTCGTCGTCGCGAGCACTATGAAAAACCAACAGCTGAGCGTAAGCGTAAAAAAGCTGCTGCAGTAAAACGTCACATGAAAAAACTTTCTCGTGATAACGCACGTCGCGTTAAATTATACTAATATATTAGGTCTTGTATAAATGAGCCTTTTAATAACGCTAAAAGATGCGCAAAAAGATGCGATGAGAGCTAAAGACAAATTACGTCTTAACCCTATTCGTATGGTACTTGCTGCAATCAAGCAACGTGAAATTGACGAGCGTATAGAACTAGACGACGCAGGTATTACCTCCGTTATAGTGAAGCTTGTTAAACAACGTCGTGACTCTTACACTCAGTACAAAGATGCTGGGCGTGATGATTTAGCTGATATTGAAGCCAATGAAATAGTGGCACTTGAAACTTTCTTACCTCAAAAATTGAGTGAAGAAGAAATCATTGCTCTCATTGATGCGGCTATTGCTGATACTAACGCAGCAGGTATGCAAGACATGGGTAAAGTAATGGGTATAATCAAAAGCAAAGCCGAAGGTCGTGCCGATATGGGCAAAATCTCTGGTTTAATTAAGCAACGATTAACTGCCTAATACTCCCACATACATTAAAGTATGATTGAAGTGAACCGAGCCTTGCGCTCGGTTTCTTTGTTTTTAACTTTGATAAAAAGTACACCTACTAGGTTACTTTAAAATGAAATTTTTTATAGCTTCCCTATTTATTTTGCTATCATTTTGGTAAGTTAAAGCACGCTATACTTTGCATCAAGCAAGTATAAAAAAGTAAATTTCATATTCGTTATTCTTCTTATTATTTCAGGACTGTATTTTACTAATGGCTGGAAAGATCCCACGTAACTTTATAGACGATTTACTTGCCAGAACCGATATTGTCGACCTGATAGACTCAAAAGTAGGTCTAAAAAAAGCAGGTAAGGATTATCAAGCTTGCTGCCCATTTCATAACGAAAAATCGCCCTCATTTACCGTATCGCAAGACAAACAGTTTTATCATTGCTTTGGTTGTGGTGCTAATGGTAATGCTATTTCGTTTGTAATGGAGTATGAAAAGCTTGAGTTTGTAGATGCTATTGAAGAAATAGCAAGCATGCTTAACTTAGAAGTACCTCGAGAACAGGGCACAAACTCAGCACCAGAACGTACTGCTGCGCAAAAGCGCTCTGATTACGATTTAATGCTTCATACTGCGCGCTTTTATCAGCACCAATTAAAACACCACAGTAATTCTGCCGCCGTTATTGAATATGTAAAAGGCCGTGGTTTAAGTGGTGAAACAGTTAAAAAGTTTATGATTGGCTACGCTCCCAGCGAATGGGATGGATTATGTCTTCAGCTTGGCCGTAATAAAGAACAAAAAGAGCAATTAGTTGAATTAAAGCTAGCTTCAGAAAAAACACCAGGCAGACAATTTGATTTTTTCCGCGACCGATTAATGTTCCCTATTCGCGATAAACGCGGACGCGTTATTGCATTTGGTGGGCGTGTAATGCAAGCCGACCAAGGGCCAAAATATTTAAACTCGCCGGAGACCCGAATTTTTCATAAAGGCTTTGAGCTTTACGGACTTTATGAAGCAAAGCAAGCCCATAAAAAACTTGAGCATGTAATGGTTGTGGAAGGTTACATGGATGTTGTTGCCTTAGCCGAGCAAGGGATTGAATATGCCGTTGCATCACTAGGTACCGCAACAACAAGCGAGCACATGCATACGCTGTTTAGAACAACAGATAAAGTAATCTGTTGTTACGATGGCGACAGAGCTGGCCGTGATGCAGCTTGGAGGGCGCTTGAAAACGCACTTCCTTATTTAAATGACGGTAAAGCACTGCAATTTACTTTTTTACCCGATGGCGAAGACCCTGACTCTCTTGTACAAAAAGAAGGTAAGGAGCAATTCGAATTGCGCCTAAGCCAAGCAGATGACTTTACCAAAGTATTGTTTAATAAATTAAGCCAAGAAGTTGATTTAACACTCGACTCAGGAAAAGCTAAATTACTCAGTGCAGCACTTCCACTCATTGAAAAAATCCCAAGTGAATTTTATCAAGAAAACATTCTTGAACAGTTAGGGCGTTTAATCGGAAGAACACGTGAGCAATTAAATAACCGTTTAAAAACGCCAAAGCAACAGCATTCGATTGAACGTAAGTTTAAAATAACACCAATGCGTCAAGCGATTGGTATTTTAATTCAACATCCTAATTTGGCTAAAAATGTGCCATATTTGCCTGAACTCGCACAAATGAATATTGCTGGTATAGGGCTATTATTACGCTTACAAGAGCAAGCTTTAGAAAAAGAAAGCATTACCACAGCGCAACTACTCGAATTTTTTAGAGGAACTGAAGATTACGAGCCCTTAATCAAGCTTGCAACGTGGCAACACGACATAAATGAAGAGCGTTTAGAGACGGTTTTTAAAAATACTTTCAAGTTTATTGAAGATCAGTGTTTAAATTATCGACTCGAGACCCTATTAATAAAGGACAAGACTCAAGGCCTTAGTAGCGACGAAAGACTTGAGTGTCATTTGTTAATGACAGCGTTAAAAGCCACTAACAGTTAGGGTCTGTTTATCTTTCGAGGTTAAGTTTACAGCAGTGTGTTTGGTATTTAGACAAGGCAGAGCCTATGTAGTGTGGTTATTCCACATAAATAGGCGATAACGCAGCATAAATGCCGAACACGAGCTGCCCTTTGGGTTCGTCCCAAGGGAGGTTTACTCTTTGTTGCCCGGTTTTGACTTAGCCCACTAGGTTACAAACCTGGCGCCGCGATTAAACCACCCTTGGATAGAACAAACTTTAATCCTGAAAGGCCAACAGACCCTAGTCAAAATTGATTTAAACTGTTATACTGTGCTATTCACTGCGTCACATTATTCTAGTTGGCTTTAATGCAAACTACATGATGGCGCCTGTTGTATCAACTTATCAGAGTGGAAGAAACAATCTCTATGGATCCAACTCCTCAGTCACAATTAAAACTTCTGATTCAAAAAGGTAAAGAGCAAGGCTACTTAACTTTTGCAGAAGTAAATGATCACCTTCCACAAGACATTATAGACTCAGATCAAGTAGAAGATATCATAAGCATGATTAATGATATGGGTATCAAGGTTAGCGAAAACGCGCCTGATGCTGATGAATTAATGATGCAAGAAACAACGACAGACGAAGACGCAGCTGAAGCTGCCGCTGCAGCCCTTGCGACTGTAGAAAAAGAAATCGGCCGTACAACGGATCCGGTTCGCATGTACATGCGTGAAATGGGTACTGTTGAACTTCTTACACGTGAAGGCGAAATTGTAATCGCTAAACGTATCGAAGAAGGCATTAACCAAGTACAGATTTCTGTTGCAGAGTACCCTGAAGCAATCACTTACCTGCTAGAGCAGTGGGATAAGTTTGAAGCTGAAGAAATGCGTTTAAGCGATATCATCGTTGGATTTATCGATCCTAATGAAGATACAGCGCCAATTTCAGCAACTAATATCGGTTCAGAATTAAGTGCTAAGCAACTTGATGACGATAAAGATGACAAAGATGATGCTGATAGCGATGACGAAGATGAAGAAGAAGTAGACACAGGGCCAGATCCTGAAGAAGCGCGCATTCATTTTGAAAATTTACGTGATTTATACAATAAAGCACGTGATACGTTTGAAGCTAAAGGTCGTTCGCATCCTGAATCACAAGCCGCCATTTTTGAAATTGGTGAGCTTTTCAGAACCTTTAAATTAATACCTAAACAGTTTGACCGCATGGTAAATAACATGCGTGAAATGATGGATCGTGTTCGCGTTCAAGAACGTCTAATCATGAAACAAGCTGTACAAATTGCTAAATTACCGAAGAAAACGTTCGTTAAGCATTTTGCTAATAACGAAACTGACGCTTCATGGGTAGATTTAGAAATTTCGGGTAACGAAAAGTATTCAGCTAAACTTGAAGAAGTTAAGCCAGAAATCATTCGTAGCATTAATAAATTATCTGTTATTGAACAAACAACAGGTTTAAGCATTGAGCGTATTAAAGACATTAACCGTCGAATGAGCATTGGTGAAGCGAAAGCACGCCGTGCGAAAAAAGAAATGGTTGAAGCTAACTTACGTCTTGTAATCTCAATTGCTAAAAAATATACAAACCGTGGCTTACAATTCTTGGATTTAATTCAAGAAGGTAACATTGGTCTGATGAAAGCAGTTGATAAGTTTGAATATCGCCGTGGTTATAAGTTCTCTACTTATGCTACGTGGTGGATACGTCAAGCAATCACTCGCTCTATTGCTGACCAAGCAAGAACAATCCGTATTCCAGTACATATGATTGAAACGATTAATAAACTTAACCGTATTTCTCGTCAAATGTTACAAGAAATGGGTCGTGAGCCAAATCCAGAAGAATTAGCAGAACGCATGATGATGCCTGAGGATAAAATCCGTAAGGTACTTAAGATTGCTAAAGAGCCAATTTCAATGGAAACACCAATCGGTGATGATGAAGATTCTCACTTAGGTGACTTTATCGAAGATACAACTATTGATTCGCCAATCGATTCGGCAACAATGGAGTCTCTTCGTGGCGCAACTAACGATGTACTTGCAGGCCTAACAGCCCGTGAAGCTAAAGTACTACGTATGCGTTTTGGTATTGATATGAATACCGACCACACCTTAGAAGAAGTAGGTAAACAGTTTGACGTAACACGTGAACGTATTCGTCAAATAGAAGCGAAAGCGCTGCGTAAATTACGCCACCCTTCTCGCTCAGATTTACTGAAAAGCTTTTTAGACGCTAAATAATTTAGCGCTACTATATAAACTAAAAAGGCCGCTATAGCGGCCTTTTTTCTATTTGAAGGAAATAATCATGGCTTGGATCCAAATTCGTATTAACGCCAATGCTGCAACAGCAGATGCAGTAAGTGACCTATTAATGGAAGCGGGTAGTGCTTCAGTAACCTTTATTGACGCAAAAGACACCCCTATTTACGAACCTAAAATTGGCACCGTTGTATTTTGGGCTGATACAACAGTAATTGGCTTGTTTGAAGCTAATCACGATATGAATGCAGTCGTTGCGTTATTGAAACGCCATGATGAACTAAAAGACAATTTAGTATACAAAATAGAGCAGCTTGAGGATAAAGACTGGGAACGTGAATGGATGGATAACTTCCACCCTATTCAATTTGGTGAAAGGCTATGGATTTGTCCAAGCTGGCGCGACATTCCAGATCCTGATGCAGTAAATGTACTGCTTGACCCTGGCCTTGCTTTTGGCACGGGCACACATGCAACAACGGCCTTATGCCTTAAGTGGTTAGAAAGCCAAGATCTAACAGGTAAAACGGTTGTTGATTTTGGTTGTGGCTCAGGCATTTTAGGTATTGCAGCTATAAAACTAGGCGCAGAGCGCATGATTGGGATTGATATTGATCCTCAAGCGCTTGAGGCAAGCTTAGATAATGCTAACCGTAATGGCGTTGCAGACAAACTTGAAGTATACCTTCCAGAAAACCAACCTGAGTTTACCGCCGACATAGTAGTGGCAAATATATTAGCCCAGCCACTTCGCGAATTGCACAGTGTAATTTTAGGTTTATTAAAGCCTGGTGGCAAGATTGCAATGTCGGGTATTTTAGAAGAACAAGCACAATCAGTTGCTGATATTTATGCACCGTTTATTGAACTAGATGACATTGCCGTTGAAGGTGATTGGACTCGAGTAAGTGGCACTAAAAAAGCGTAATAAACTGCATAACCAAATTTAGAGCATTAACTCAAAACCTGCATGTAAAGCCTGTATTTAACAGGCTTTACTATTTTTTTACATATTAAAAGTTTTCTGATTATTGTGTAAAAAATAAAACTTGTATAAATTTCAAACAAATCAACCTACTTGTCATGTGGTTATCAAATGTCAATACGAAAAGGGCAAAAAAAAGTTACTTTTGTTCAATTTATAGCCTTTGATTTTTGTGAAAAAAACCGTAAACTTAGCGCCCCTTGAAAAGAGGCCTATTGAATATAGTGCGTATCGGTAAATACCAACTTGAGAATAATGTAATTGTCGCGCCAATGGCTGGCATTACAGACAGACCATTTAGACAACTTTGCCGTCGTTTAGGCGCAGGGCTAGCTGTTTCTGAAATGCTATCGTCTAATCCTAAGGTTTGGAAAACGGAAAAGTCGATGAACCGTATGGATCACAGCGGTGAGTCGGGTATACGCGCTGTGCAAATTGCAGGAGCAGATCCTGAGCTTATGGCGCAGGCCGCACAATTCAATGTTGCTAACGGTGCACAGATCATAGATATCAATATGGGGTGCCCAGCAAAAAAAGTGAACAAGAAACTCGCAGGCTCTGCCTTATTACAGTTTCCTGAACTTGTGGAAGAGATTATTGATGCAGTCGTTAATGCTGTTGATATACCTGTGACACTTAAAATCCGTACAGGATGGGATCCGGATAACCGTAATGGTGTAGAGATTGCGAGAATAGCTGAACGTTATGGCATTGCATCACTTGCTGTACATGGGCGTACGCGCGCATGTATGTACAAAGGTGATGCTGAGTACGCCACGATTAGGGATATAAAACGTTCAGTGTCGATTCCTGTTGTTGCCAATGGTGATATTACATCACCAGAAAAAGCAAAACAGGTTTTAGACTATACGGGTGCAGATGCCATTATGATTGGCCGAGCCGCCCAAGGTCGCCCTTGGATATTTAGGGAGATAGACCACTATTTGCGAACTGGGGAACACTTACAGCCGCCTGCTATTGCAGAGGTGCGCAGTATTTTAATGGAGCATTTAACAAACCTCCATCTGTTTTACGGTGAGCCAATGGGAGCGCGAATTGCTCGCAAACATGTATCTTGGTATTTGCAAACCCATGACAGTGATGGTCAGTTTAGGCGAGTATTTAATGCGCTCGACAACCCACAAGCACAGGTCGTCGCATTAGAGCAATACTTTAAAACACTAGCAGCTAACTAAGAAAGAAAGAGACTTAATAATGTTCGAACAAAACGTGACTTCTCCATTTATCACTAACCCTCATGTTCAGTCACACGAGAAACCGCAGCCATTGCGTGATGCAGTAAAAAAAGCTGTTCACCACTATTTAAAGCAGCTTAACGGTCAAGATGTGCAAGACGTTTACGACCTTGTTCTTTCAGAGCTAGAAGCGCCATTACTTGAAGAAGTAATGACATATACACGTGGTAACCAAACTCGTGCAGCAATTTTACTAGGTATCAACCGTGGTACTTTACGTAAAAAGCTTAAAAAATACGGCATGAACTAATATGCTGGCTGTGATTTATCACAGCTAATTATTAAAAAAGCACCCTAGGGTGCTTTTTTTATGCCCGTAGTTTAATAGCCGAGTTGCAAAATGCTCACCCTCATCGGCGCTTTATAAGTCGTTTTTTGAGTTGTAATCAGTTAAAATGCCCGCTTCTAAGCTAGCTCATTAACTGAGGAAATCAAACTACAATGGATACTCATCGTCCCATTCGTCGCGCACTATTAAGTGTGTCTGATAAAACCGGTATTGTTGAATTTGCCCGCGCACTAGAAGCGCAAGGCGTTGATATATTATCAACTGGCGGTACATGTAAACTACTTGCTGATAACGGCATAAAAGTGACTGAAGTATCAGATCACACAGGCCACCCTGAAATCATGGATGGTCGCGTAAAAACTCTTCACCCAAAAATTCACGGCGGCATATTAGCCCGTCGCGGACAAGATGAAAGCGTAATGGCAGATAACAACATTTCTGCTATCGACATAGTTGTAGTTAACTTATACCCCTTTGCGAATACAGTCGCTCAAGAAAACTGCAGCCTTGAAGATGCTATTGAAAATATTGATATTGGCGGCCCTACAATGGTTCGTGCAGCCGCTAAAAACCACAAAGACGTAACAATCGTGGTAAACGCGAGTGACTACGACCGTGTTATTAGTGAAATGCAAAACAATAATGGCTCTACTACATATAAAACACGTTTTGACTTAGCGATTGCAGCTTACGAGCATACTGCCGCATACGATGGCATGATTGCTAACTACTTCGGTAAAATGGTTCCTGATTACACCGAGGAAGCTGCTGTAGAGACTAAATTCCCACGTACTATCAATATGCAGTTCACTAAAAAGCAAGATATGCGTTACGGTGAAAACTCACATCAAGATGCTGCTTTTTATGTTGAAAGTGACATTGCTGAAGCATCAGTTGCAACAGCAACTCAATTGCAAGGTAAGGCCCTTTCGTTTAACAACATTGCAGATACCGATGCAGCACTTGAATGTGTTAAAGAATTTGACGTACCTGCGTGCGTAATTGTAAAACATGCTAACCCGTGTGGTGTTTCAATTGGGGACAATATTCTACAAGCATACGAGCGCGCTTTTAAAACAGACCCTACATCAGCATTTGGTGGCATTATTGCCTTTAACCGAGAGCTAGATGCCGCAACTGCACAAGCAATTGTTGATCGTCAGTTTGTTGAAGTAATTATCGCACCTAGTATTTCGAGCGACGCTGCAAAAATTGTTGAAGCTAAAAAGAACGTTCGTTTATTAGAATGTGGACAGTGGACAGGTAAAGCAGCTGGCCAAGATATTAAACGCGTTAACGGCGGTATTTTAGTTCAAGACCGCGATTTAGGCATGGTAACGCAAGGCGACTTAAAAGTTGTTTCTAAGCGCCAACCTACAGAGCAAGAACTTAAAGATTTACTATTTTGTTGGAAAGTAGCTAAGTTTGTTAAATCAAACGCAATTGTTTATGCCCGTGACGGTATGACCATTGGTGTAGGCGCAGGCCAAATGAGCCGCGTATACTCAGCTAAAATTGCAGGCATAAAAGCTGCCGACGAAAACCTTGAAGTTAAAGGTTCAGTTATGGCGTCTGATGCATTCTTCCCATTCCGTGATGGAATTGACGCAGCAGCAGCCGCTGGTATTACTGCGGTAATTCAGCCAGGTGGCTCAATGCGTGATGAAGAAGTGATTGCAGCTGCTGATGAAGCTGGCATGGCAATGGTACTTACTGGTATGCGCCATTTCCGCCACTAATCACACAAAGGGTTAAACGTTGGTTTAACCCTTTTTGTTTGCTATAAATTCACGTATTCTGATTATTCAATAACCTATTTAAAATTATAATGTGAAGGAACAAACAATGAAATTTGCGCTAAAATCGCTACTTGTAGCCACACTAACGATGACATCGACTATGGCGCTTAGCCATAACCACGAATCGAGCCTTGAGCATGCACTTCAATCAAGCGAACGTAGCGCTAAAAACAGCGTTCGTGACGAATATCGTCACCCGGCTCAAACACTTGCATTTTTTGGCTTTAAACCCACTATGACAGTTGTTGAAATTGCGCCAGGCGGTGGTTGGTATAGTGAAATTTTAGCGCCAGCACTAAAAGAGCAAGGTACTTATTATGCCGCGCACTTTCCTGCTGATTCATCAGTTGGCTACTACCAACGCTCTCTTGCGGGCTTTAAACAAAAAGTAGCTGAAGATGAGCGCTTTAGTAGCGTTAAAATTACTGAGTTTGCACCTGTAACACATTTAGATATTGCGCCAGCTGGCAGTGCCGATATGGTTTTAACTTTCCGTAATGTGCATAACTGGTATATGGGCAAAGATAAAAGCGGTGCATTAAGTGCATTCCAAGCTTTTTATAAAGCCCTTAAACCAGGTGGTACATTAGGTTTAGTTGAACACCGTTTAGCTGAAGAGCGTGCTGACGAAGATCAAAAAACATCAGGTTATATGAAGCAGAGCTACGTAGTAGACCTTGCTAAACAAGCTGGGTTTGAATTAGTAGCAAGCAGTGAAATAAATGCAAATCCAAAAGATACAGCCGATCACCCTAAAGGTGTATGGACGCTACCACCAAGCTTAAGACTCGGCGAACAAGATGCTGACAAATATAAAGCCATTGGTGAAAGCGACCGCATGACGCTGAAATTTAAGAAACCGCTTTAAATAGGAATTTTCGCCATGAATGTTTTAGTCATTGGCAGCGGCGGCCGCGAACACGCACTTGCGTTTAAAGCCGCTCAAAACACCAAAGTAAATACTGTATTTGTAGCCCCTGGTAATGCAGGTACTGCACTTGAACCAAAACTTGAAAACGTAGCAATAAACGTTGACGACTTAGATGGTTTACTTAGTTTTGCACAGCAAAACAAGGTAGAGCTTACTATTGTAGGTCCAGAAATACCGTTAGTACTGGGTGTTGTTGATAAGTTTCGTGAACATAACATGGCTATTTTTGGCCCAACGGCAGGCGCAGCCCAGCTTGAAGGCTCTAAATCGTTTACTAAAGATTTTTTAGCGCGCCACAATATCCCATCAGGCGATTATCAAACGTTTGAACAAATTGACCCAGCCCTAGCTTATTTAAAAGAAAAAGGCGCGCCAATTGTTGTAAAAGCAGATGGTTTAGCTGCAGGTAAAGGCGTAATTGTAGCAATGACGGAAGCCGATGCCGAAGATGCTATTCGCGATATGCTTGCGGGTAATGCTTTTGGCGATGCGGGAAGCCGTGTTGTTATTGAAGAATTTTTAGAGGGTGAAGAAGCGTCTTTCATTGTAATGGTTGATGGCAAAAACGTATTACCATTTGCTACCAGTCAAGACCATAAACGCGCTTACAATGGCGATGCCGGTCCTAACACGGGTGGCATGGGTGCATACTCACCTGCGCCAGTTGTTACGGATGAAATCCACCAGCGTATTATGAACGAAGTGATCTACCCTACGGTAGAAGGCATGGCAAGCGAAGGCCATCCGTACACCGGCTTTTTATACGCAGGTTTGATGATTGACGAAACAGGTACCCCTAAAGTAATTGAGTACAACTGTCGCTTTGGCGACCCTGAAACTCAACCAATGATGCTACGTTTACAATCAGACTTAGTTGAATTGATTGAAGCTGCTAACCGTGTAGAACTTGATAAAACAACGATTAAGTTTGACCCACGCGCAGCCGTTGGTGTTGTACTTGCAGCTAAAGGTTACCCTGGTGATTACCCTAAAGGTGATGCAATTTCGGGGCTAAAAGTTGATTACCCTGCGGGTGAAAAAGTGTTTCATGCGGGTACTAAGCAAAGTGGCAATGACGTTGTAACCGCAGGCGGTCGCGTATTATGCGCAACAGCACTTGGTAACACTGTTACAGAAGCGCAGCAGCGCGCCTATGAGCTTGTTAAACAAATTAGCTGGGATGGTATGGAATATCGTACTGATATAGCTTACCGTGCTATTGCACGCGAGCAATAGCCTGTAATACCTATTCATTGGTATAACCAGTTAATTTAACTACAAAAGCGCAGTTTATCTGCGCTTTTTTAGTGCTACACTAATTAAAAGGTTTTTTAAAAGTAAATTAACGTTGGAACTAAGAACTTTACGTTACCATGCAATTGCTGTTGCCATACTGATATTTATATTTTTTATAATCAGTACATTGGCATCAAACCTTGTCGTGCCTACACGATATACAATTGATAAAACGGCTCCAATGTACCTCGATTACGCCTACTATATTGACGAAACCAAAACTAAAACATTCGATACCATCATTAACCAACCTGAATTACTTACTCATCAACCATTTTCAGATGTTCCATGGAGTTTTAGCCAGCAAAACTATTGGTTGTTTCTTGATTTAGAAAATAAAAGCCTTAACAAGCAAAATGTTGTGGCACATTTTGACAACCCTATGGTCGATCACCTTACGGTTTATCGCCTCGATAAAAACAACAAACTAATTGAAACATATAAACTCGGCGATAAAGAAGAAGCCCTCTCTTTGTTTGAATACAGCGTACCGCATATTCGTTTTTTAGTAGAAAGAAAATCGTCACAGCGCCTAGTAATGAAAATAGACACAGTCGGCATAAGTAAAACACCTGTAAACTTATATCGTGATAAAGAGTTTATTGACTTAGTGCGCTCTCAAACTGGGATCTGGGGTATTTTTGTAGGCGTGCTATTGATGGCTGCGCTTTATAACTTGGTGCTTTATTTTGGCATAAAAGACCGTGTTTATTTAATTTATATTGGCTATATCATTAGTGCGTTAACCTTATTGGGTGCAGTGCTTGGTTTTGGATTTTATTTATGGCCAGTGCAATGGCAGTTATATATTCACGAAAAAGTCATATTTTTTAACTACGCAATATCATTTTTCACTCTCGCCTTTTGTACTATGTTTTTACGCTATCACAAGGACAATTGCTGGCGATACAAAATGAGCGTAAAACTGCTTTTGTTTATGTCAGTAATGGCTATAGCTAGTCTATTTATTCCTGAGTACATTGCAGCCCCGTTGTTTTTTTGTGTAATGGCACTTTTATACGTTGTTTGTATTATTTTAATTTATAACAAGCTACGTAGCGGCTTTAGGTGGGCTAAGTTTTATGTACTTTCGTGGATACCGCTGATATTTGGTGCGGTAATACAGCCTATGGAGCTCACTGGCTTTTTGGCTTATAGCTTTACCTCGCGCCATGCCTTTTTAATGGCTATTTTGTGCGAAGTTATTTTAATGGCAATGGCGTTAGCTGACCGAGTAAGGTATCAGCGCGAACGTGCGCTTTACCATGCCACGCACACACAACAAACAAAGTTACTTAATAGCTCCAAGCTAAAACAAGCATTTATGGCGCTACAAAGCCAAAACCGCTCAACAACTTTATGTTTAATAAAAATACGTCACTTTAATTCGCTCAATACAATTATTACCTCATCTCAGGGCTACACACTTATAAAGCATGTGGCCAAAGAACTTGAATTAGAACTGAGCCATGAACGCGAATTTACAAACCTCGAAACAGATTTAAACACCAGTCCACGCTTAGCCGATTTGAGCAGTGGTGTATTTGCTTGTATTTCTACTAAAAAACAAAACCAAGAAATACTAGAAACACTACTGACTAAAATAATTAGTAGCCTACCAAAACAATATGAAATTAAAGGGCTGAACCTACAGCTTGGCTACAGCATAGGTATTAGTAATGCAGGTAAGAGTAACGATTTCGAATATTGGTTAAAACGTGGTTATTTAGCCCTTAAAAAAGCAAAAGGTAGCGTTAACCAAGTTGGGTCATCGTCAAACGGTAATAACCTGATGATGGACGTTGCTTTAGCCGCTAAGTTGCAACAAGCCATCAAAACAAATCAACTAGCGCTTTACTATCAACCTCAAATAGATTTATTGAGTAACAACGTCAGTGGTGCTGAGGCTTTATTACGTTGGCCAGACCCAACTTACAGTAACTTATCAATAGAGGAATTGATAACACTTGCTGAGCACACTGGCATTATTAACGAGCTAACACTATGGGTAATAGAGCAAGCCTGTAAAGACATAGTGGAGCTTATAAAAAATGGCTATAACGAGCATACAATTAGTGTAAATTTGAGTGCTAAAAATCTAACTATAAATAACTTAGCCGAAAAAGTAGAAAACATTTTAATTAAATACCAAGTGCCAGCTTACTTACTTAAATTTGAGCTAACCGAATCTGCCTTCGTAGACAGCCAAGATGCACTTATAAAATTAGTCGATGAGTTAACAGCATTAGGTATTAAAGTGGTATTGGATGACTTTGGGACCGGCTATGCGTCACTTAGCTACTTAGTTAACTATCACTTTAGTGAGCTTAAAATAGATAAGTCGTTTGTTTTTGATTTACCTAATAACCCAACTCATCAAGTTATTGTACAAACAGCGATTGATATGGCGCATAACCTTAATTTATCAATAACAATTGAAGGAGTAGAAACACAAGAGATTCATCACTTACTCAAAGATATGAACGCTGATAACGCCCAAGGTTATTTATACGCAAAAGCACTGCCTTACACCGACTATTTACTCTTCTTAAAAAGCCAATATAGCTTAAAAATGTTAGACTCCTCTTTTTAACATCTTTAGGGGCCAAGTAAAGATGCAAGGCACACTGCGTAAACTAAAATCGAGCTTAACCGAGCCAGTACAATATCACTTACCTGTAGGTGAACACCTAGTAGACTTAAATGCATTTATAGGTAGAGAACTTACACTTACCTTTAGCGGCACTATTTTATGCTCTAACTGCGGTAAAAAAACTAAAAAAAGCTATTCTCAAGGTCACTGTTTTGTATGTATGCGCAAGCTCGCTAGTTGCGATATGTGTATTATGAAACCAGAAACTTGTCACTACGACCAAGGCACCTGTAGAGAGCCACAGTGGGGCGAAGCAAACTGCATGATCCCACACTATGTATATCTCGCTAATACCTCAGGGTTAAAAGTGGGCATTACTCGCCATACGCAAATACCGACTCGTTGGGTTGATCAGGGTGCTACTCAAGCATTGCCTATTTTTAAAGTACAAACTCGCCTGCAATCAGGTTTAGTGGAAGTTGCATTGGCTGAGTTTATTGCCGACAAAACTAACTGGCGCAATATGCTAAAAGGTCAAAACGAAGCAATTGACTTAAAAGCAGCTGCAGCCGAACTGATCCCACAAATTAGTGAAAAGCTAAACGAGTTAAGTGAGTTATTTGGCGCAACAGCAATAGAACAACTTGATGAAGATGTAGTTGATTTAAACTTTCCGGTAACCGAGTATCCAACAAAAATCAGCTCATTTAACTTTGATAAAGACCCTGTTGTAAGTGGTGTTTTACAAGGTATTAAAGGTCAGTACTTAATCTTTGAAAAAGGCGTTATTAATATTCGTAAATTTACGTCTTACGAAGTAACCGTAGGCTAACTGGGCTATGTTAAACAGCTACCCACAGTTATTGGTTATTTATAATGAGCTTGAAATAGCCCATAACCAACAAGAGCAACAAGAGTGCTTACACAGCGTTATGCAAAGTGAGCTAGGCAATGTGCGAGTACTTAATAAGCAAGGTGACTTCCTTAATTTACAAGGCACTGTTTGCCCTGAATTGAATGGCGAGCAGCTAGCACAGCTTGTTACAGCTTACTTATTAAATGAAGGACAATGTTGCCTTGGTAAAATTAAAACCCTAAGCACAACCCAGGCGTTTGATTTACTAGGGTTATAAAACCCTCTTTAAAGCTCAGTAAGCACTTTTATATGCGCTACAGCACTTCGACCCAACGCTGATAGCGCATAGCCACCTTCTAAATACGAAATAACACCTTTGCAACCGCCCTCTTTAACAACACCACAAAGTTGTTCGGTAAGCCAAATATAATCATCTTCAACAAACTTTAAGCTTGCCATGTCGTCCTCTAGGTGGGCATCAAACCCTGCACTTATAAACAATAACTCAGGCTTAAACGCTTTTAATTTTGGTAACCATTGCTGAGTAAACACCTCTTTTAAATCATCGCCATTGCTGGCAATTGGCAAAGGAGAATTAACTATATGGCTATTATTTTTAACCGCTGTATTTGGGTAAAACGGATACTGAAATAACGAACAAAGCAGTACATTTTCGTCATCAATAAAAATGTCTTGTGTGCCATTCCCATGGTGTACATCAAAGTCAGCAATCGCAATGCGCTTAACCCCTTTGCTTTGAGCGTACTTAACGGCAATAGCTAAGTTATTAAACACACAAAACCCAGATGATGAATCTTTATTAGCGTGATGCCCTGGCGGGCGTACTGAGCAAAAAGCAGCATCGAGTTTGTCGGCAAGTATTTCATCAACCGCTAATAACCCAGCACCTACTGCACGCTCAATCGCTTTAAACGAGTCGGGGCACAACCACGTATCGCCGTCTAAATTAGCGAGTCCTTCGGTTGGTAGCGTGTTTTCTACGTGTTTAATGAGCGCTTCATCATGGGCTAATAAATAGTGTTCACGTTCAGCCTTAGGCGCTTGTAGGTGTGTTAAGCCAACATCTACACCACTTGCAAGTAATCGGTCGGTAATTGCATCTAGGCGCTCTGGGCACTCGGGATGGTCATCTATCATTTTATGTTTACGGCAATGAGGGTGTGAAATAACTGCAGTACGCATAAAATGCTCCTAGCCAAAGTAAATTGAGTGTTTAATATAACAAAGCCACCGACGGGTGGCTTTGCGACTTTGGTTTATATCGATATTTAAAGTATCTATACTTTAAATATCGATAATATTAGCTATTTTGCTTTTAAATGTAGGTTTCTAAAGTCAAAGCTAAAGTCGGTAACTTGCGTTGATACTGCACGCATTTTAGCGCTATTTACACGGTTTTGTGAGCTCATTTCAAAACGAATAAACGCATCTGCTTCAAGTAGCTTTTCATCCCACTTAACTATAAATGTATTACCGGTGTAATGTTCAAGCGTGCCTTTTAAGCGCTTGGTATGCGTAAAATCAATATGCAATTTACTATCAAGCTGCTCTATTATTACATCGCCGTACCAATCATCGTGCAATGTACCGGTGTAATTAATGTTTGGTAATTGTGGTTGGTAGTCAGCCGGTGCTTCTGGTT
This sequence comes from Pseudoalteromonas sp. SWYJZ19, assembly GCF_015864375.1. Classification (NCBI taxonomy): domain Bacteria; kingdom Pseudomonadati; phylum Pseudomonadota; class Gammaproteobacteria; order Alteromonadales; family Pseudoalteromonadaceae; genus Pseudoalteromonas; species Pseudoalteromonas sp. SWYJZ19. The sequence goes on along the minus strand of NZ_JADYXI010000007.1, from coordinate 109,819 downwards.
TTGCATTAGCGTACGCGTGTTGTTTGCCTTCAAAATGACTTTTAGCTAAATCCTCTACCCAGTCTTTATCTTCAAGCTCAAGTGCATCTTCAAGTACCTCATGGGTTACTGCCGAAAGCGCACCAAAAGCTTGTTGATTAGATAAAATAACAATACCGAGCTTTTTCTCTGGCAATAAAGTAACTTGCGATACCATTCCTAAAATACCACCACCGTGACCTAACTTTTTAAAGCCGTGGTAGTCTTCAATACTCCAACCTAATCCATAACCTCTAAACTGCTGATGATACGACTCAAACGCACTTTTAGACGCCATAGACGTAATATGTGGGTGCCACATTTGCGCTTGTTGCTTTTCGCTAAAGAGTTGCTCACCACTTGGCATTTTTCCGCCCGCTAACTGCGTACGAAGCCATTGGCTCATATCACTTACACTTGAAGCAATTGCACCTGCGCCTCTAAAATCTTCTAAGTAATTAACAAAAAATGGATGAAGCTTGCCATCCATAGGGATGTGACCTGTAGCCCAGTTTTTATTACTTTTTGGAATACGTGAAAATCCCGCGCGTGAGTTATCCATGTGCAGCGGCTGTAATATGTTTTTTTCGATATAATCGTTCCAGCTCATACCCGATACGCGCGCAACCACCTCACCAGCGGTAACAAACATCAAGTTGTTATAAGCATACTTACTACGAAAACTGCTCGCTGGTTTTAAATACTGTAATCCCGCTAAAATTTCATCAACTGATTTATCGGTACTTGGCCAAATCATTAAATCGCCTTGCCCAAGCCCAAGCCCACTGCGGTGACTTAATAAATCACGAATACGCATTTCGCGTGTTACGTATGAGTCGTATAATCTAAACTCTGGCAAATGATCAATTACGCGGTCATCCCAGCTTAATTTACCTTCATCAACCAACTTGGCTAGCGCTGCTGTTGTAAACGCCTTGGTGTTTGACGCAATACCAAACAAGGTGTCTTTGTTTACTTTTTTGTTGGTATCGAGATTAGTTACACCAAAACCTTTAGCAAATATCACTTTATCGTTTTCAACAATGGCGACTGCCATACCGGGTACGTCAAAACGTGCCATTGACGCTTTAATAACGTCGTCAATTTTGTTGGTATCGACTTGTGCCCAGCTACTAAACGTAGTGCTAGCTAATAATGCAATTGCGGCAAGTTTGGTTAATTTCATATCAATCCTATTTTATTATTTTTGATGAACTGCAAACTCAATGGCTGCGCGTTCTTGATTGGTATCGCTTTTTTGTGCGCGATTTAATATGGCATCACTGTATTCTTTTGGTACGCCCGCTTCAAGTGATCCGCGATGAACGTGTTTTATGTACCAATCGTATGGGAGTACATCGCTATCGTGGGTATTAGCTATATAACAATGTGCGGTTAGAGTCTCACCGCTTAAAAGCGTTGGGGTTATATCTACGCAATCGTAACCCACGCCCTCAATGCCATCTAAAATAGCTTTTTCATCTTCATTGAGCTCATAAATAACGCCGTAAACCAGCGCGCCTTCTTTATCGCTTGGGCAAATACTGCATTTACCTGAGCCATCTTTAAATAGCATATCAAAAGTAAGCTCATAACCTTTAAGTACCGCCGTTCCTACACGCTTTACATTGGGTAAGCGCGCTAGCAAACGATTAGATGACATATTAGATCCAAACGAAAAATTATATAACGGCATGTTATCTCCTACTTTCTAATTAAAAATATAACTTAAATAACAACGCGAATAGCCAAAGCAATTAAAATTACACCTATACCTCTATCAAACCAGTAACCACTTTTTTGAAAAAAGCCGCGCACACTCGGTTTACAAAGCACTAACGATAACATTGAAAACCACGCCCACGTAGCCAATGCCATATAAACACCATAAGCAACCTGAATACTCGTAGGTGTTGTTGGGCTAATCACGAGTGTAAATAACGACATAAAAAACAGCGTGGCTTTGGGATTAAGCGCATTGGTTAAAAAGCCGCGTCTAAAGGCCAACCAAACAGGCTCTTCGGCTACCGTTTTTGTTTCTATATTGTCTTGATTACTTGTTGGTGGTTTTGCCGCTCTAAGCGCTTGCACACCTAAATAAGCTAAATACGCACCAGCAACATATTTAAGCGCCATAAATAAACTAGGTGACTGCGTTAAAATAAGCGCAACACCTAAAACACAATAGGCAACGTGCAGTAAAATAGCAGCGCCAACACCGGCGCTTGTCCACAGAGCATTGCGTCTACCTTGTTGCACACTTTGCTTAAGTACTACGGCAAAGTCAGGGCCTGGGCTTGCTACTGCAAAAAAATGAGCAATAACAATCAGTAAAAATTCGTCTAAGTATTCCACGCAGATCCTTGCTAGTTTGGCGAATAAGCTAATAACAGCGGGTTAGCCGAGTTATTTACCAATGCTTTAATTTCTTTTTGCGCTTTTTTAAACTGACCGCGCAAATGCGGCTTTAGGTGCTTTTTAGAGTCTTTATCATTTTTAAAGTAACTAATAAGAGCATGCATAAATACCGTATGTGTTTCACTTAACTTAGCTTCGCGATTCGCATATGGGTTATAACAAGAGCCACAACCGCCTTTAAACTGATACACCGTGTTGCTCATCATTACACCAAACCCTAAAAAGCAGGCAAGCGCATCGGCAGCTTGTGGTAAATAATCTTTACCTCCAGGTGGTAATACACCAACATGATGAATAAGTATGGTTGCCAGTGTACCTGCATAACTTGCTACTAAATCTTGTGGTTGATTAATCTGATTTGGATTAAAAGAAATATTAATCGTATGGCTTGGCGGCACAATTAAATGACTACCTTCGCCACGTATTTTTTCACTAAATTCAAAATGCGGAAAAACCTGCGGTTGTAATTGCTGAGGTGCAACTAACTGAATAGGCCATGCGTTCATACCCGCGTAATTAGTAACGCGGGTAAAAACATTACTCGCCATTTCCTCAATGCTCGACACTGAATCAGGAAAAAACGTGGCTGTTGGCAGTATTATTTGGGTGTGCTTAGTAAAAAATTCAGCCTCAAAATTTTCTACAGCCCAAATAAATGTATCAATAAGCCATTGCTGTTCTTGATCTTCCAATAAAGGTGCCGATTTAAATAAAGCTAACATAGTGTGCTCTTTTAGGTTTCAGTTTAAGTGTTACTTTAGGTGCTAGTTTAGTCTTTTTGTGCAAGTGCCCAGTCCCACGCTTGAGTATTGTACAGCGGCACCGTTGATAGCGCGTGATGATGACTACCACTAGATTCTTTAGTTGAATACGATAAATACAATAAGGTACGGTTTTCAGCATCGTAAATACGTCGCACTTTTAGTGACTTAAATAATATACTTTTAGATGATTTAAATATCACTTCACCTGATTTACTGCGGTCTATTTTTTGTAGCTGCTGCGCTGTAATAGGCCCCGTTTGACGACATGCTATAGACATATCAGAGGGATCTGAAAAGTCCAAATTAGCCTCTATATGACTAATATGACAAGTAACGCCTTCGAGGATTGGATCTTGCTGCGAATTAACCACAACATCTTTTGTTGTAAATAACCCAAGGCTTACCGACGCAACATCATCAGAGCAAGCACTTAACGTAACAACTGCACCTGCAAGTAACGCTAAACGTTTAAATTTTTGTGGTAATTTCATACTTATCCTTAATCAATATATAGGTAACTTAGTAGCTAAGTTACTAAGCGAAGGTTCACCTCTTTGTTTTTATACTAACATCAAAAATAAATACGACTAAATTAGTTTAAAGTAAACATTTTAATGCCGTGAGGGGTTAGCGAGTATCGACGTATTTGGTACAATAAGGCTCTCGTCGCAAGTAGTAACTCATAATAGGAAACGCTGTAATGCCGCATATTATTATTGAACACTCAGAAGATCTCCCTGTATTACCACAAGTTCTCGTAGAAAAAATTCACAACACCGCCTTTGAAAGCGATTTGTTTGAGTTAGAAACCATAAAAACGCGCGCAATTGCTTATCAGCAATATCAACTAGGCGCAGGAAAATCAGGGTTTATACATATTGCGGTACATATATTGGCTGGGCGCTCAATTGAGCAAAAGCAAATGCTAAGCGAACTACTACTTTCGTGCTTAAAAACATATTGCCGTGATTCAGATAGCTTAAGTGTAAATATTTACGATATTGAGCATGAGATATACCGTAAAAATTAGTTAACTCTTGTAGTTTTGAGCAATAAAAGTAAACACTAATAACATAAAGCCCCGATTGGGGCTTTTTTGTATTCTTAAATTAGATGCTGCTCACTGTCATTTATAGCGCGGAGCATACATAGCATCTGATCTAACGCTGAAATTTAATAATGTATTTGCACTCTTTCTAATTTAAGAAAGCTTAGCTTAATCTATGGATTAACTTTATTTAGATTACTTTTTATTATTAGGGGTAACTAAAGAATAATAAATAACACGATATTAAGTTCATGTAGCTTTGAATAATTTGATTAGGTATTACTTGGGAAGTTTGTAAAAGTGGTGGCCCCTCCCAGACTCGAACTGGGGACCTAACGATTATGAGTCGTGTGCTCTAACCAACTGAGCTAAGGGGCCAACTTTATATAACTGCTAGGCAGCTAATTTTTGAAGCGTTCAGTCACAGAGCGACTAAAGCGGGTTGCAGTATAAAAACTTTTTAGGTGCTTGTCACTACCAAACACCTTTATTTTAACAATCAGTAAGCTAACTGCTTAAATAGTAATCTTTTATGCGGATATAAACATAAAATGTAAGATATTTCCCATGATATTCACTGCATTAAATTATAAAAACCTTCCTCCTACATGTAGTCTTTTGTATTTAACGCTCTACTTTTTTAAGTAAAGCTAACATATATGTGTAGGCATACAAGGCTGTAAAAAATATGCTTGGGGCTACTGTAAGTGCCAAATTAGGTGTCTGATTAATTACATTCACCATAATCACTAAGCTCGATTGAACAGTAATCGGAATAATAGGCGCAAAAAGTACACCTGCTATTTTTTTGTTACCTAAATACGAGGCGCTAGAGTTAATTGCATTATTGAAGCTTTGTCGTATTGCTACGTTTTGTGGTGTTTTAGAATGAAACATACAAATAATTGGAGTTACGAACGCAAGCGTTACATAACTAGACTTATACTTGTTGACGACCTTTTCTAAAATAAAAGTAAAAAACAGCGTTACAAATCCACTATACAAACCTTGTACTAATGCAGCTTGAAGCGTGACCGATTTAGCAATATCTGCCGAACTGTTCGCCCAGTAGGCCCAGCTAAAATAAAAAACGAATGACACAACGCCTGACAGTATAAGTCGAATATTCAATTAGCTACCTCAATATGCGTAAAAGTTTGGTGTAATGATAACACTAGAAGTGATGGTAATATTGTCACTAAATAATAGAGTAATTAATCGCGTATTGTAGATATATAAACAAACTAATGTTAAAGATTTCCTAACTGGCATCAATACAGAATCAGAACACTGCGGTTAGTTAGAAAGCTTAATTGAAGTAAACAATGGTTTGGCTGAGGGAATTTTGGGAGCGAGTTACAAGAAATAAATCACTTAGTTTGAGTAAATTAAAAATTAGATTTTGATAAAAAATATTTACTTTAAAAACTAATATTGTGAGCCGATCGGTACTGAAGTATTTAGCTAAACCTCAGTAGTCGGCTTACACAATATATAATCTGTCATTATTTTTTCGCAATAATGTAGATTGCATGTATTAACCCTGGGAAATAACCTAGCAGTGTTAATAAAATATTTAACCAAAAGTGCATACCTAAGCCAACTTGCAAAAATACACCTAGCGGCGGTAGTAAAACCGAAAGTATTATACGAATAATATCCATGACTAAACTCCATTTAAATTAAGCATTAAAAAGACTTAAAGCCCAGCATTACTGGGCCTTAACTATACTGTATTATTCAGCGACAATAGTTAAGTTATCAACTACGTCACGAACATCTTCAGCATTTTTGGCAATTTTAACTGCTAACTGTTTTTCAGCTTCAGACCCTACAGTCCCGTTCAAAGTTACTATACCTTTGTCGGTATCAACATCAATGTCTGTACCACCTACTTCTGAGTCAAACAGGAAGCGAGTTGTAATTACAGTGGTGATTTTAGCATCCGTTAGGTCGTTATCATCATCGTCCATCATGTCTTTGCTTTTATCTTTGGTATCCATGCTTTTAACAACAGTAAGGCTGTTTTCAACATCAGATACGCCATCTAGGCTAAGTACAAGTTCTTCTGCTAGCTCTTTATCAAGCTCGCTATTAACTTTACCTGTAAGTACTACCTTGCCATTTTTTACATCAGTGTTAATGTCAAAGTTGTTTAGGTTAGTGTTCATAAGAAGAACTGTTTCTGCCTTACCATCAATCCAAGCATCTTTACTTTCGTTTTCCCAGCTGTTTGCTTGGGCACCCATAGCCGTAGTACCAAGAACTAAAGCTGCGATAATAGATTTGTTAAATGTTTTCATAATCTTTCTCCTTTTGATTAAAGACACTTTAACTTATGCGATCTTTAGGCCAAGTTTATTTATACTTAAATTTCAATAGGTTGAGTTTACTTTGGAGTGAGGCATTATCTATAGTTGTGTAACTATTTACAGGCTACTCGGTAAAAATTTCTCAAATAGTGAAAATAGCTAGATAATTGCATTTTTGGTTAATCTATCGTTAATATAACAAAATAAAAAACATCATTATAAATTAACCTACTGATAATTAGGGTGATTATATTTGGTGCGTGCTTTGCATACAAACATCAAGAGCAGTATCAATAGTAAATACAATAAGGAATGCCCCATGTCTGTAAAAGTTGAAGACCGCCCAATAGAGCAAGTACGCGAACAAGTAATTGACCAATTAATTTATAATTACAGTCATGGGGTTATTTCTGTTGATGCATTTGAGAGACGACTCGATAGCGCGATGGATGCACCTAATAACGACGCTCTTTTAGCCTTAGTAGAAGACTTAACACTTAATACCGATCAGCAATATAAAGCAGAAAAACAATCGCAATTTAAACCACATTATAGTGCACAGCAAAACAGTGATGATGATTTTACATTACGCAGTATTTTAGGCTCTAACGAACGAAGCGGTCAGTGGGTTGTCCCAAAAAATATATATTTAAGTAACTTTATGGGATCGGTGGTACTTGATTTTACTGATGCCATTTTTGCGCATCAAAATGTAACTATTCACGTTAACTGTATTTTTGGTAGCGATGAGATTTACGTACCAGAGCATGTAAATGTAGTGTCTAAAATGTTTTGTATTTTAAGTAGCCTTGAAAATAAATCGGTATCACTTAACAAACGCCAAGGTCCTACTATTCATATTGAAGGAAAGGCAGTTATGGGATCGGTTGAAGTAAAAATAAAGCGCACAATTAAAGAAAAATTTATGAGCTTTGCAAATGAGCTAAAAACCCAGTTTGGCACGGGTAATAATAACCGCTCACTATAATTGAGTAGCAGCACTTTAGCGTGCTGCTTAGTATTTTATTATAAATCGTTATTTCGCTCGCTTGGTATATCACTTAAATACTCTACAAACTCAACTTCAAACCCTGCAGGATCAATAAAGTAGACATTCTTTCTGAAAGGATTCTCGCTACCTTGCTTGCTTACTGTAAAACCCACTTTATTTAAGCGCATTACTACTGCGCTTAAATTATTAGTTACATAAGCAAAGTGTGCAAAACCAATTTGATGGCCCGATAAGTTTCTGTTTTCACCCTCACCATGACTGCTTATCGCAATGTAATGCGTGTCATCTCCAAAGTGTACCCAGCGTCTTGGTTTTCCATGCCAATCGCCTCTGCCCTCACTTCTGACTGACCAATGCGGAAATACAGCTTGGTAAAATTTAAGCATACTATTTATATCACTCGCGACTAAGTTTACGTGCTCTAAATACATAATGTTGTCCTATCAATTAAGTTAGGGGCACGATAAAACCTCAAGCTAACTTTAGGTAAAGCGTTATTTAAAATTAATTCAATTTAATTAACACACAAAGGAACATAGTGACTTATTAATTGCTCATTATTATTTTTTAAAAATATAGACACTTTTCAATCTTGTATAAAAAACAAACATAAGTATTTGGGGTTTATTGTTTACTTTATGTCAAAAGTCGCTAAAATACGCCGGCTAAAATATATAAACGTTCTTTTACAACCCAAAGGTAATACCATGCATCCAATGTTAAACATTGCGGTTCGCGCTGCGCGCAACGCAGGCAAAATTTTACTTCGCGCAAGTGAAGATTTATCAAAAGTTGAAGTGCAACAAAAAGGCGCTAACGACTTAGTAACTAACATTGATAAAGAAGCCGAAGCCGTAATTCGTGACACTATTTTACAGTCTTACCCTACTCACTCTATTGTTGGTGAAGAATTAGGTGAGCATAAAGGCAAGGATGATGATTACCAATGGATTGTAGATCCTATCGATGGAACAACTAACTTCATCAAAGGTATCCCTCATTACGCGGTTTCTATCGCACTTAAAGTTAAAGGTCGTTTAGACCAAGCTGTTATTTATGATCCAATTCGTGGTGAGCTTTTCACTGCATCTCGCGGTCAAGGCACTCAGTTAAACAGCAAACGTCTACGTGTTAGCAAAACTACGGTTCTTGCAGGCACTGTACTTGCTACTGGTTTCCCTTTCAAAAACAAAAACCACATGGATGCATACACTGAAGCGTTTAAAGCATTGTTTGTACACACTGCAGACATTCGCCGTGCAGGTTGTTCTGCTTTAGATATGGCATACGTTGCAGCTGGTCGTGTTGATGGATTTTTTGAAATTGGTTTAAAACCTTGGAACTCTGCTGCAGGCGAACTTATGGTTAAAGAAGCGGGCGGTATGGTTGTAGATTTCGCTGGTGGTAATAACTATAACCACAGCGGCAATATTATCTGTGGTTCACCAAAATTGACTCAAGCAATTATTCGTGAAATTCGTCCAGTATTAACTGAGTCGTTACTTCGCTAATTTGATGCTATTAATAGCATGCTAAAAAGGAGCTCAGGCTCCTTTTTTTGTGCCTAAAAATAAGGGTTATCGAGCTTAATCTCTATCGTTTTGCCTTTTGTATAAGGTAGTGTATTTAAATCCTTTGCGAAGTATTCATTAAATAATGCGTCAAATTCACCGCTTTCCTGCATCACTATTAATCCCTCTTCAACAGCCTTTGCTAATTCAGGTTTACTCTTAGTCACAAAGTAATAAATACCGGTTGGATAACTTATGTATAAATTAGGCACGATTACTAAATTACTTTGTTTGTTTTCAACAAGCTCAGAGTTAACCTCAATAAACGAACGAGGAAAGTAATCTATTCGTCCACGGCTCGTTAAAGTGAACATGGCTTGGTAGTTAGTAAGCGGTCTTACATGTAATCCGTTATAGGACATTATTCTTGTATCTGGCCAGTTGTGCCCTTGTACAGCCGAAAACGTAGCTAGCTGCTCAATATTTTTTACCTTTTTAAAGCGCGCCAAGTTTTGCTTATTAGTTAATAAAGCTCGCTTACCTATATAGCCTTTAAATAGTGGTATTTTTATCGCCAAAGCAAGCGCCTCTCGCTCTGGACTGCTCATACTCCAATACATATCTAATTCGTTATCATCTAGGTTTATTAACTTACGCTTTTGCAGTTCTGATATGGGGGTCATTCGGATAACACCGGAGTAGTTAACACTTTCAAGTGCACGTACTAATAACTCATTGAGGTATTCTTCTCGTGCGTTTTGGGTATCTTGCTTTTGAGCAACATTAATTATTTGCTCTTGCGCCATAAGTGAAAAACTTACAAACAAACTAAATACACTGATAGAAACTTTTATTGGTAACATAATAATTACCTGCTTTGTTTAAATTACCTATTATTGGCTGAAAGGCTAAACACTTCTAAAGCATCCCTTGAGCACATAAATAAATAGATAACTAGAGCGATAACACTTGGCTTATTTTAGCCTCAGTGGCCGGTGACTTAACCTATGGCGATTTATATATTATTGCAAAAAGGTCCTACCGATTCACACTACAAAGTTAGCACTGTTTTCGTAAGCTTGCACTGTTACATCCGCTAATGAAAACTTAGACGCCTGAACAATTAATAAATTGCAGGTATAAAAAAACCGCTCATAGGAGCGGTTTTTATTTAATGAGACTCTACTACGGCATTGCGTCTAGGTCTGCACCTTCTTTTTCAATTACTTCTGGTATTAAGTCTTCTTTGCTTACGCCCATTGCTATAGCAACAGAACTCGCAACATAAATCGAAGAATAAGTACCAATAAACACACCAAACAGCAATGCAGTTGCAAAGCCATGAATGGTTTGTCCGCCCCATGCAAACAAAGCAATCAATACTAAAATAGTCGTGATTGAGGTTACAAGTGTACGGTTAAGTGTTTGCGTAAGTGAAATATCAATAATTTCTACAGTATCGTCAATGCGCACTTTACGGAAGTTTTCACGAATACGGTCAGATACAACAATCGTATCGTTAAGTGAATAACCTATTACCGCAAGAATTGCCGCTAATATAGTTAAATCAAACTCTAAACCTAATATCGAAAATAAACCCACAGTAATAATAACATCGTGTAGTAGTGCACCTACTGCACCCACAGCAAAGCGCCATTCAAAACGAAATGCAACGTAGATTAAGATACAAATAAGTGCAGTTAACATGGCAAGGCCACCCTGCTCTTTTAAGTCTTCACCTACACTTGGGCCCACAAACTCAATACGGCGCATTACTACGCTGTCATCAGCTTTTTTAAGCGCATCGATTACTTGGTTACCAATTACTTCGGCTTTTACATCACTACCGCGCGGTGCTAAACGAACTAAAATCTCTTGGCTAGAACCAAATAATTGTACCGATGCATCAGCAAAACCATTATCAGCTAGCGCAGCACGTACTTTTTTAAGGTCTGCTGGCTGTGAAAAACCAACTTCTACCGCAGTACCGCCGGTAAAATCTAAACCAAAATTTAGACCTTTAACAAAAACTGATGCAAACGACGCTAAAATTAATAACGTCGAAAAACCCATAGCCACTTTACGAAGAGACATGAAACGAAGGGTTCTACTACCCAAACTTAAAATTTGCATGTCAGCTCCTTAAATCGAAAGTTTATCAATACGTTTACCACCAACAAATAAGTTGATTACCGCACGGGTACCAACAATGGCTGTAAACATTGAAGTTAAAATACCAATCGCAAGTGTCACTGCAAAGCCCGCAATCGGACCTGTGCCTACTGCAAACAGTATAATGGCAGCGATTAACGTGGTGATGTTAGCATCAAATATAGTGCTAAATGCGCTATCGTAACCGAAATGAATCGCTTGTTGAGGGCTGCGGCCATCGGCCAGCTCTTCACGAATACGTTCAAAAATAAGTACGTTAGCATCAACTGCCATACCTACGGTTAATACAATACCTGCAATACCAGGTAGCGTAAGTGTCGCGCCTGGAATTAAAGACATAACACCAACAATCAGTACTAAGTTAGCCGCAAGCGCAAGGTTTGCAACCATACCAAAGCCTTTGTAGTACACAAGCATAAACACAAGTACAAACGCAAAACCAAGTGCAACCGCAGTCATACCCGCTTCAATATTTTCTTGACCTAAACTTGGACCTACAGTGCGCTCTTCAACAATTTGAATTGGTGCTACAAGCGCACCTGCACGAAGTAGCAAACTTAAGTTATGTGCTTCAGCTGGGTTATCGATACCTGTAATACGGAACGAGCGATCAAGACGTGCTTGAATTGTTGCTACGTTAATAACTTCTTCAACCTTAATAGGCGGAAGCGCTTTACCGTCTGCATCTTTTTTACCTGATGGCTTGTACTCAATAAATACCGTTGCCATACGTTTGCCAATAGCACGTTTGGTAAAGGCATTCATTTTTGCCCCACCTTTGCTATCAAGCGTAATACTTACTTGCGGGCGTTGGTATTCATCTGCACCAGATTGCGCGCCAGTAATATGGCTGCCTTCGAGGATGATGCGTTTTTTAAGTACAACAGGGTAACCGTCGCGGCTCATGATCATTTCAGTACCCGCAGGGATACGACCTTGAGCAGCAGCGCTAATATCAGCGTTTTCGTCTACTTCACGAAATTCAAGTGTTGCTGTTGCGCCTAAAATTTCTTTAGCGCGTGCTGTGTCTTGAATACCTGGTAGTTGAACAATAATACGCTCAGCGCCTTGGCGTTGTACGTTAGGTTCTGCAACACCAATTTGGTTGATACGGTTACGAATAATCGTTTCATTTTGCTTGATAGCGTAGTCACGAATTTCTTTGAGTTTTTGCTCACTCATTGTCGCAAAAAATGCTTTATCGTTACTGCTGTCATCAATATAGACATTCAGCGGGTAGCGAGTTTCTAAGAAGCTCTCTGCTGCGTCTTTATCTGCTTCGGTACGCATTTCTACACGCATACGATCAGAGCCAGCTACACGGCGAACACTACGGTAGCGTAGTTTTTCTTCGCGTAAATCGCTTCTGAAATCTTGTTCCATTTGCTCAAGCTGGTTATCAACCGCTGTTGCCATGTCGATTTCCATGGTGAAATGTACGCCACCACTTAAATCAAGACCTAGCTTCATAGGGTTACCACCAACCGCTTTTAACCAAGCTGGTTGAGCAGGTGCCATATTAATAGCAGAAATGTAATCGTCGCTCAGCGAATCACGCAGTAAATCATGCGCTTTAAGCTGTTCTTCAACATTTTTTAAACGAACTAAAATTTGCCCATCTTCAAGTATTGTCGATTTAGCGGTTACATTATTTTTTTCAAGGATTGCGTTTACTTTGTCTACAACACTGAGATCGACATCAGCGCCTTTAGCACCTGAAACTTGTATAGCCGGATCGCGACCATACAAGTTTGGAGAGGCATATAAAAGGCCAATGGCTACCACAGCTAAAACAAGTAAATACTTCCAAACTGGAAACTTGTTTAACACGGGGTCGTCCTTATTATTTTTATAGCGACTTCATTGTGCCTTTTGGCAATACTGCAGATACTGCAGATTTTTGTACTGTTACTTCTGCCTGCTCGTTTAAAGAGATAACGATGAAATCTTTCTCTTCAGAAATCTTCACAATTTTACCCACTAAACCGCCTTGGGTAAGTACTTCATCGCCTTTAGCCATCATACTCATTAAGCTTTTGTGCTCTTTAACGCGCTTAGCTTGCGGGCGGTAGATTAAAAAGTAAAAAACCAAACCGAAAATAGCTAACATTATTAGCATTTCCCAACCACCGCTTGCCGCAGGTTGACCAGCTGCTGCGTGTGCATTTGAAATAAATAAACTCATGATACTTCCTCTTTAATTTTAAAGTTTAATTTTTTATATCTACTAGCTCTGGCACGTCTTGGCCTCGGCGAGCATAAAAATCTTGTACAAATTCTTCTAATTTACCTTCGCTAATTGCATTACGTAAACCTTCCATAACACGTTGATAGTAACGTAAGTTATGAATTGTGTTTAGTCGCGCACCTAAAATTTCGTTACATTTATCAAGGTGATGCAAATAAGCTCGTGAATAGTTTCCACACGTATGACAATCACACTCAGGGTCAAGTGGCCCTGTGTCTGTTTTATGTACTGCGTTACGTATTTTTACTACACCCGTGGTAATGAATAAATGGCCGTTACGCGCATTACGTGTTGGCATAACACAGTCAAACATATCAATACCACGGCGAACAGACTCAACTAAATCCTCTGGCTTGCCTACACCCATAAGGTAGCGTGGTTTGTCTTCTGGCATTTTAAACGCACAATGATCAAGAATATTCATCATTTCGTTTTTAGGCTCGCCTACTGATAGACCACCTAATGCATAGCCATCAAAGCCAATTTCTTCTAAGCCTGCTTGCGATTGTGCACGTAATTCTGGGTACATACCACCTTGAATAATACCAAACAAAGCAGATGGATTGTCGCCATGCCCTTCTTTTGAGCGCTTAGCCCAACGAAGAGATAACTCCATAGAATCTTTAGCTTCTTTTTCAGTTGCTGGATATGGCGTACACTCGTCAAAAATCATAACGATGTCTGAGCCTAAGTCGCGCTGTACTTCCATCGACTTTTCAGGCGACATCATAATTTCATCACCATTTACTGGAGATTGGAATAACACGCCTTCTTCAGTGATTTTACGCATTGCGCCTAAGCTAAAGACTTGAAAGCCGCCTGAGTCAGTTAAAATTGGGAAATCCCAATTCATAAAGTCGTGTAAATCACCATGTTGCTTAATGATTTCAGTACCTGGACGAAGCATTAAATGAAAGGTATTACCTAAACATATTTGCGCACCAGTGGCTTTTACTTCATCTGGCGTCATACCTTTTACAGTACCGTAAGTACCAACAGGCATAAATGCAGGTGTTTCTATTACACCGCGGTCAAAAATTAAGCGGCCGCGGCGCGCTTTTCCGTCAGTACAATCTAATTCAAATTTCATATCATCCTCAATGTCAGAAAAACAGTCCAACAAGCTATAATTTAACCGCTCGATTCTACCCTTTTTGCCTCATTAATACTATTAGCTGCGATGAATTCAGTTTTGCTTATTATGCTAAACAAAAACCCCAGCTTCGTTGCTGGGGTTTTTAGTGTTTTTTACTGAGTATTAAATAATAAATGGTTACTTACGTGTTAAAAACATCGCATCACCGTAACTAAAAAATCGGTATTTTTGTTCAATTGCCGTATTGTATGCACCCATAATATTGTCTTGTCCGCTAAAAGCGCTGACTAGCATTATAAGCGTTGATTCTGGTAAGTGAAAATTAGTGACCATGGCATCAACAACATTAAATTGGTAACCCGGAAAAATAAATATATCGGTATCACCAAAATACGTATCTAATTTGCCGCCGTGAACTTTAGCTGCCGACTCTAATGAGCGTACTGATGTTGTGCCAACCGCAATTACGCGCCCGCCACTTGCTTTGGTTTGTGCAACGGCAGCAACTACATCATCGGGTACTTCAATGTACTCGGAATGCATTACATGCTCATCAACACTATCCACTCGTACTGGCTGAAAAGTACCGGCGCCAACGTGCAAAGTAACAAAAGCCATGTTTACACCTTTATCTTTTAGTGCCGTCATTAACTTATCGTCAAAATGTAAGCCCGCTGTTGGCGCAGCAACTGCACCTGGCTTTTCTCCATAAACAGTTTGGTAACGTTCGCGATCAGCTTCGGTATCAGGTCGGTCAATATAAGGAGGCAGTGGCATATGACCAATATCATTAAGTATATCTAGCACGTTTTGGCTATGATCAAACTCAAGCTCAAATAATGTATCGTGGCGTGCAACCATTATTGCCTTGGCTTTGCCCTCTAGAATAACTTCGTTACCAACCTTAAGCGACTTGCTCGCGCGTACGTGCGCAAGTACGCGATGTTCATCTAGCACTCGCTCTACAAGCACCTCAACTTTGCCGCCAGAGGCTTTTTGACCAAACATACGTGCTGGAATTACGCGTGTATTGTTAAAGACTAACAAATCGCCTTCGTTTACTAAATCAAGTATGTCGCTAAACACTTTATGTTCTAGAGTTCCGCTTGGGCCATCTAAAGTAAGTAAACGGCTGCTAGTTCTGTCCGCTTTAGGAAAACGAGCTATTAATTCATCAGGTAAGTCAAAGCTAAAGTCAGCCACGCGCATAATTAGTAATCCACATCATTTAAAATCGCGCCAAGTGTATATGTATCGGATATTAAGCTCAAGAAATCAGCCAAACTTATAATATCTTGTTTGCGTGTTTCTCATTAAATTTTCTTGTTCTTATGGTTAAATGTCACTATTCTTGTTCGGCTGAATTATTATAAGTTACATTAGGGGTGTTCAACACGTGCCAAACCAGCTTAAATTGCTAATATTAAACGCAAGTAGTGCTGAACGTCGCGCGATTAAAGGCACTTTAGATAGCTTAAATGTATTTACCTTTATTGATGCGCAAGATAGCCAACAAGCTTTAAAGCTTTTAAAACAACACCCTGTTGATATTATAATAACGGGCATTAATGTTGGGAAAATTGACGGCTGGCGCTTTTCGAGGATGATCCGCTCAGGATTATTAAAAACACCAAAAAACACCCCAATTTTACTTATTCCGCCAATTTACTGTGAGCGTATTGCCGAAACAACAGCCAGAAGCTACGGAATAGATGCTGTACTGCCGTTTGAACATAAAGACATGCTTCCTCAAGTGCTTGCGAATGTTTTATCTACGCACTTAGAAAAAAGTAGCCGACTAAATTTATTGCTATTAGAGCCGCTTCAAAATACGGCCGACAAAATTAGTGAACAGTTAAAGTTAAACTTTGCTATTACTCACGTTACCTCAGCCAAAGCAGCACTAAACGCTTACAACCAACAGCAGTTTTCAATTGTGCTACTCGATGCCACTACATCAAGTGCAGAGAGCTCAAGTGTACTCGTTGAAGAAATCCTACAGCACAATTCTAAACAAGCTATTGTTACGATTATAGAAAGTGATGATGCTGATTACGCTGAGCAGCTTTTGCTGTCTGGTGTTACCGATTTTATTAGAGCCCCATACGACCCTTCATTTTTAAATAAAGTGTGTGACCACGCCGCACGACGTGAAGATTTTATGGTGAGTTATGCTGAGTTTGCTTACAAAGTAGAGCAGCTAAGCGTGAGCGAAGTGCGTTACAAAGAGTTATTTTCGGCTCATCAACGCATTTTATTACATCTAAATACAGTTGTTTTAGAGCTTGATCAACAAGGTAATATTCGTTTTATTAACCCAGCATGGGAAACTTTAAGTGGCTTTGGTGTTAAATCGTCGCTACAAACCCCATTAAGTACTTATTGTAATAATGAAGATAAGGGAAGACTAAACTATACTATTAACGACATTTTACATGGTGGCGAGCAGCAACAACAAATAGAAGTAAAACTCACCCATAAAAATGGCAACTTAATTTGGGTCGAATGCAGGTTACAGCTAATAAAAAACAGTCGTAATAACGCAACTATCACCGCAACCATCGATAACATACACGAACGAAAGCAAGCAGAACTTCAACTACGTCATTTAGCACACCATGACCCACTAACTGGTTTACATAACCGTTATTACTTTGATCAACAGCTTAATAAAATATGCCAAGATAAATACACGTATGATGGCATAGAGCATGCTGTTATTTATATTGACCTCGATCACTTTAAAATAATAAACGACAGCAAAGGTCACCACCAAGGTGACATAGTATTAAAAGAAGTCGCGCAATTATTTAAAGCAAATATTGGCGAAGACCATTTGGTGTGCCGAATAGGCGGCGATGAGTTTGCAGTCATACTTACCGATATGAATTTACTGGATGCACACCTTATTGCTGAAGGTGTGTGCAGCGCAATAGAAAAACATGCTTTTAAATCAGAAGATCAGATATACACAATTAGCTGCTCTATCGGTTTAACTCAAATTACGATACAAAACAATGATCCTAATGAATGTTTAAAACAAGCCGATATTGCTTTGTATATTGCCAAAAATTTAGGGCGTAACTTAGTACATTGCTACTCAAAAGAGGACGCTCAAAACAATACGCTTCAAACTGGGCTTGAATGGGGTCACGAAATTCGACAAGCACTGCAGCAAGATAATATTGAACTGCATTACCAACCTATTTGGGATTTTAAAGAGTGTAAAGTTGCTTATTTTGAAGCGCTCTTACGCTTAAAACTCAAAGGTAAACTTGTGTACCCAAATCAATTTATTCCCTCTTTAGAGATGCTTAACGACACATTTTTGATGGATCAATGCGTTATACGTAATGCCGTTGCTTGTGTATCTAAGCACCCAGAGTTAAACCAAGTTGCTATTAATTTGTCAGCACAATCATTCTTAGATGAACGCTTATTGCCATTAATTGAATCAAACCTTGAAAAGTATAACGTGCCCCCTTCGCGGATAATTTTTGAAATAACTGAATCAGCAAGTATTAACAACTTAAAAGCTACTCGTAAAATGATTGAGAAGCTTAATAGCTTAGGCTGTCATTTTTCTATTGACGATTTTGGAACTGGCTTTAGTACATTTAACTATTTAAAGCAGCTTCCAGCACAGCATGTAAAAATTGATGGCTCATTTGTAAGCGACATGCTTAATGACCCTATAGACTTAGCGTTAGTAAAAGCAATAAATGATATTAGTCGGTCTCTCGATAAGCGCTCTGTAGCTGAGTACGTTGAAAACGAAGAGATATTTTTTGCACTAAAAGAGATAGGTGTTGATTATGGACAAGGCTACTTTATTGCACGCCCAATACCTGTTGAAAAAGTAAAAGATGAACTTGAAAAAATTTCAAAAAATAAAACGTTTTACCAACAACAAGCTAGCCCAAAATAAACAAAATTAAACAATTTGTTACTACCAATATTACCTTTCTTGCCTATACTTTCAGTATCAAATAAAAATGTCGTGCATTTTAACGCATTTCACTTTAAAAACATGACATTACCTTTTGGCGGCGTAGTACTGATATTTATAGTGGGTTTCAAAGCTATTTAAGCTTTTAAGGAGAAAGGTATGACACAGCTAGTTATGTTATTACTGATTATACATTTTGCAATCGCGTATCAGTGCTATCGTTACGCAAATATTAAAGGCTACCCAGTTAAGGTTTTTACTGTATTAGGTTGCGTGCCTTACTTTAACTTGGTGGTATGGATTTATTTACTATTTTTACCCGAACTTGAGCCTTTTGAAAGCCATCTTCAAAATCAAAAGCAGCCTTTATAGGCTGCTTTCATTCATTTCCTATTCTTATTTAGAAAAATCTAAACTACATTGGCGCTTTAAAAATATCTCAAGCTGTTGACTAAATAATTTAAAGTCGCGGATCCGCCCCGTAGTTTTACGCCACAATATGCCAATATCTCTATATGCATCGCTTTGTGATGGTGTTGCCACCATATTTTTATTATCTAAAATTCCGGCGTTAATCGCCATTTGTGGTAAAAAAGTCACCCCGAGCTGATGCTCAACCATACTCAATAATGTATGCAAGCTTGCTGCTTCAAATGGGTTAATACAACTAGCACGGTTTAAATGACATGCACTGAGCGCATGGCCTGTCATACAGTGCTCACGCTCGAGTAAGAATACGCTAGCCTCTGGTAATAGATTAAAGTCGACTATGCCCTTTGCAGCGCTGTAGTCCTTATGGTGCACTAAACTAAACTGATCTTTTGCCAATACTTGTGTATGAAATTTATCGGTTTCGTATGGCAGTGCAAGTAGCGCTAAATCAATATGCCCATGCTCAAGTTTATCCAGTAGCTTATCACTCGTATCTTCTATTAATACCAACTCTAAATCACAAAAGGTTTCTTTACAAAAGTGATACAGAGGAGCCGCTATAAAGCTAGCAATTGTAGGTATAACACCCACTGTTAATTTACCACTCAGTGGTGTTAAAAAGCTTTTAGTGAGTTCTTTTAAACTAATTGTATCGTTAATTATTTTACGAGAGCGCTCAACAACTTCTTCACCAATACTGGTAAACATAAGGCTGCGATTTTCGCGTTCAATAAGCTGGCAACCCAACGTTTCTTCAAGATTTTGAATAGCACTGCTTAAAGTAGATTGCCCTATAAAACAGGCACTGGCAGCTCTGCCAAAGTGCTGATGTTGATGAACAGCTAATAAATACTGTAGCTGTTTGATACTTGGAAGATTGGTCATTTTTTCTTTCCACAAATAAAAAGACCCCAACACCTAGGGCATTGAGATCTTTTCAAGCTAAAAGTCTTTGAGTACTTTTTTGTTAAACCCCAAATGCGGTTCTTAGTACGTAGAAAATAACAATAGCAAGGGCAGCGCCAACTGGCAATGTAATTACCCAAGAAACTACAATGTTTCTGATAACACCCATGTTAAGTGCACCAATTCCACGTGCCATACCTACACCTAATACCGCACCCACTAAGGTTTGAGTAGTAGAGATTGGCATACCAGTACCTGATGCAATAACAACGGTAGAAGCAGCGGCTAGTTCAGCAGCAAAACCACGGCTAGGCGTTAAATGTGTAATGCCTTCACCAATCGTTTTAATTACTTTTTTGCCCAAAATAGCAAGACCCGCAACAATACCAAAACCACCTAGAGGTAGAATCCACCAAGCAATAGCCGCTTTTTTAGCAATTTCACCATTGTTTTCAACAATGTTTACAACAGCAGCTAGTGGACCGATTGCATTAGCAACATCGTTAGAACCATGTGCAAAGGCCATACAACATGCTGTTAATACCATAAGAACAGCAAACACTTTTTCAACATTGTTGAATTGCATTTGTTTATCTGCTTTTGGATCGATATTTAAACGAGAAATAGCAATTTTACCAATTATAGCAACGACAACTGCTACAGCTATTGCTAAGGCGTACCCTTCGGCTGCACCTAAATCAACACCAACATGCTTTAAGCCTTTTTTAATTGTAACCAAGGCCATTATAAAACCTGCTAAACCCATATAAAGTGGTACATAGCGTTTAGCATTTTTTAGTGGTGCATCTGTATTAAAAATAAGTTTTTGTGCACTCATAAATATTAAGTATGCAATAAAGCCTGATATGGCGGGCGTTATAATCCAACTACCAACAATACCACCTACTTTATCCCATTGAATCGCCTCAGTACCAACAGCAACTAACGCAAAACCAATGATTGCACCAATGATTGAGTGAGTCGTTGATACTGGCCAACCCAAGAACGAGGCCATTAATAACCAAGCACCCGCTGCAAATAAAGACGAAATCATACCCAGAACCATAAGTTCAGGAATGTCTGCAAATGGTGCGGCATCGATAATTCCTTTACGAATTGTTGATGTAACCTCACCACCTGCTAAGTAAGCGCCTGCAAATTCAAAAATCATCGCTATAAAAATAGCTTGTTTGATTGTTAGCGCTTTTGAACCTACAGATGTGCCCATGGCGTTCGCTACGTCGTTCGCGCCAATACCATAAGCCATAAAAAAGCCGACTGCTGCGGCAATTAAAATTAATACCGTGCCGTAAGATGCAATGATATCCATTGTAAAACCTTAATCTTTCGTGTTTGAACTGATTTTAAATTAACGAGCTAACATCAGCTCAAGACGTGATCCTACGCGCTCTGCAATATCTGCAAGCTCGCCAACCCATTCAATGATTTTGTACAAAAACATAACATCAATTGGATTTAACTCACCCTCTACATCACGTAGCTGGCGGCGTACTTTTATCTGCATTTCGTCCGTGTCTTGTTCTATGGCATCCAATTCAACTAACATTTTTTCTACTAAGGTGACTTCTCGACCTTTAAAACCCGTTTCTAGCAATTCTTCTAATTCATTAATTGCTTTAGATGCTTGTTTAGTCGCATCTACACAACGGGTTAAGTAAGCTAAGAAATCAGCTTGCATAACTTTTGGAATGGTCATTTCACGACCAATCACTCGCCCTGCAATATCTTTTGCTTTATTGGCAATTTTATCTTGTTGAGTTACTAGTTCGAGAAGATCTGTACGCTCTACCGGCATGAATAAACCACGCGGTAATTGTAAACGTATATCTCTTTTCATATCATCGGCTTCACGTTCTAAATTGCGAATAGTGATGCGAAGCTCTTCTGCTTGTACCCACTCTTCTTTAAATACGTGATTAAAAAAAGGTATCAAAGCTTTACTTGCTTGATGAACCTTCTTGATGTGTTCTTCCATTGGTTTGATAGGAGATTTTGCAAATACTCCTAAAAACGCGTTTGTAGGCATAACTGACCCTTTAATCAAATTGATATGCTTTGCAGCATGAATTTTACAGTATTAACCAAGATTGTGAACGCTTTTTATTACTTCACTAAAGCTTGCAATACACAAAGCGACACTAAGCCGCTTTAATAGAAAAGCATGATGGGTAAAAAATCATAGTGATTTTTCTATATCTTCTTGAGATGTATGGCGAATATCTTTGCCATTAACAAAATAAATAATGTATTCAGCAATGTTCTGACAGCGATCACCAATACGCTCTAATGAGCGAACAGACCAGACTAAGTCCATGATTTTAGGTATTGAGCGTGGATCTTCCATCATGTAAGTCATTATTTGACGTGTGATGGCTTCATATTCGCGGTCAACTTTTGCATCTTCTTTATGTACTTGAAATGCACGTTGCACATCCATACGCGCAAATGCATCTAGTACGTCGTGTAGCATTTTTAAAACCTGGCGGCCCATATTTTCAATATTTACTAATAAATCTTGCTGATCTTTGGTAAATGAGTCTAGTGCAACTTTAGCAATTCGCTCAGCTTCATCGCCAATACGTTCTAAATCGGCGATTGTTTTAGCAATTGCAATCACTAAACGCAGGTCACTTGCTGCAGGCTGACGACGAGCAATAATACGCGTACACTCTTCATCAATACTTACTTCCATTGCATTCACTTTATAATCGTTCTGACGTACCTTTTGAGCAAGCTCTGCATCGTTACGACTCACCGCATCAAGCGCACTATTTAACTGCTGCTCAACTAAGCCACCCATACTTAATACATGATTACGTACATTTTCTAGTTCTTGGTTAAAACGCCCAGAAATATGTTTATTAATATTATGTTCCATAGTTACCTTCTCTCTTAATCTTGCACAACACGCTACAACGGGCTAATTAACCGTAACGACCGGTAATATAATCTTCGGTCTTTTTCTTTGTTGGTGTAGTAAATAAGGTATTTGTGTCTGAGTACTCAATCAATTCGCCCATATACATAAAGGCTGTTTGATCAGATACACGTGCTGCTTGTTGCATGTTATGTGTAACAATAACAACGGTAAATTGGTTTTTTAAATCGTTTATTAGCTCTTCTATTACCAAAGTAGAAATAGGGTCAAGTGCTGATGTAGGTTCATCTAATAAAAGAACTTCTGGCTCAATTGCAATTGAGCGAGCAATAACTAAACGCTGTTGCTGACCACCCGATAAGCCAAACGCGCTATCGTGTAATCTATCTTTTACTTCATCCCATAAAGCAGCACCACGAAGTGATTGCTCTACCACTTCATCTAACTTACGCTTCTCTTTAATGCCTTGTAAGCGTAGGCCATAAACCACATTTTCATAAATTGATTTAGGAAATGGGTTAGGACGCTGAAACACCATACCTACATTACGACGAAGTGCTGCTACATCTACGCTCTTATCGTAAATATTTTGACCGTGAAGTAATATTTCACCTTCAATACGACAAATATCAACCAAATCGTTCATGCGGTTAATACAACGTAATAGAGTTGATTTACCACAGCCCGATGGTCCAATAAACGCAGTTACTTGGCCTTTTGGAATGTTCATATTTACTTTATTAAGCGCTTGCTTATCACCGTAGTAAAGATCGAGATCTTTAATCTCTAGCGCTTTTTGGTCATCCGTTAAATTTTCTAGGTCTAACTTCTGGCCTATATTAGCTTGGTTTACTTTTGGAGCGACTGTAATCATTTTTGTTACCTATAAAATCTTTACTAATTAGTGTTCAAGCGATCTGTACTTTTCACGTAAATGGTTACGTATACCAATGGCCGTTATGTTTAGGGTAATAATCACCGACACCAATAAAAAGGCCGTTGCGTATACCAGCGGACGTGCCGCTTCAACATTAGGGCTTTGGAAGCCAACATCGTATATATGAAAGCCTAAGTGCATGAACTTTCTATCTAAGTGAAAATATGGGAAGTTGCCATCAAGTGGTAATGTAGGAGCCATTTTTACAACGCCTACTAGCATTAACGGTGCAACTTCACCTGCAGCACGCGCAACTGCCAGTATTAAACCTGTCATAATTGCAGGGCTTGCCATTGGAATAATTATGCGCCATAACGTTTCAACTTTTGTTGCGCCAAGCGCTAGTGAACCATCACGTACGGTACTTGGAATACGAGATAAACCTTCTTCAGTCGATACAATAACAACTGGCAGCGTTAGTATAGCGAGCGTTAATGCCGACCACATTACACCTGGCGTACCAAATACTGGCGTTGGCGACGATTCTGGATAAAATAATTGGTCTAAGCTACCACCTAACATGTATACAAAAAAGCCGAGGCCAAATACACCGTATACAATTGAAGGAACACCGGCCAAGTTAATCACTGCGATACGAATCATTTTAGTGATTGCATTTTTTGCGGCGTACTCGTGTAAGTAAATTGCAGCAACAACGCCAAACGGCGTCACAATTACAGCCATCAGCATAACCATAAATACAGTACCAAATATAGCAGGGAAAACACCGCCTTCTGTATTTGCTTCACGTGGATCATCGGATACAAACTTACCTAGTTGCACAAAGTAGTGGCCTAGCTTTGCAAAAAAGCCCATATCGTTTGGAAACCAAACATCAAGTACTTGATACATAGGAATTGTAACAACTTCACCGCGCATATCTTTTACAGTTACGTGGTCACGTTTAGCTTGTTTGCGTAGTGCAAATAAATCTTTTTCAAGTACACCATACTCTGCACGTAATTCAGCACGTGCTTGAGCAAGCTCAGCAACACGCTCATCAGTGAGAGCGTTATCAAGTAAGTAGCCTTTTTCTTTTAAACGTAAGCGTTCAAGTGCGTAGTTAATATGCCCAATGTCACCATTTTGCAAATCAAGTGCTTCGTCATTTAAATCAACCGCACGCTCTACAAGCTCATGTAGCGCTTCTATTTTATCGCCATTAACCGGTTGACCGTCTTTAATAACGTTTTGCACATAACCATAAAAGTTACCGTTTTTACTACGCTCAAATACTGCAAGCGCCGCTGGTGCTGTTTTATTTGTTATGTCGGTTTCTAATATCCAACGAAAATCTAAATCTACATATTCGCGGTTACCTGTTTTAATAAGTAAGCGCTCTATTTCTTCTTTTTCAAACCCGCTAACATCAATACCTGTCGCGGCTAAACGCGTTTTTGGTACTAATTCACGATCGTAAACTTCGCCAATAACGGTTTGCTTTGCAATCGACCCTTCAAGTTCAAACTGTACAACTTCTGAAGGCCAGAAAAAGCTTAACCCTTTCCAGGCTATCATTGCCAATAAGCCTAAAACTGAAATCAAACTGATGCTCACTGCACCACCGGTCATCCAAATCCAAGGAGAACCAGACTTAAACCACTGCTTTACCATGTCATGTCTCTCCGCTTACATTGAGCTGTATTTTTCACGCAGTTGCTGGCGAACAAACTCAGCGACTGTGTTAAAAATGAATGTGAATATGAATAATACAAAGGCTGCTAAGAATAATATTCTATAGTGCGAACTACCTACTTCTGACTCTGGCATTTCAACTGCAATATTTGCTGCAAGCGTACGCATACCTTGGAAAATGCTCCAATCCATAATCGGTGTATTACCGGTTGCCATAAGTACAATCATGGTTTCACCAACTGCTCGGCCAAGTCCCATCATTACCGCAGAGAAAATACCTGGACTTGCTGTTAGTAATACAACACGTATTAGTGTTTGCCACTGCGTCGCACCTAATGCTAATGAGCCATTTGATAAATGCTTTGGAACACTAAATACCGCGTCTTCTGCAATTGAGAATATAGTAGGAATAACCGCAAAACCCATCGCAATACCTACAACAAGCGAGTTACGTTGATCGAATGTCATACCTAGCTCATTTGTTAAGTACTGACGTACATTGCCGTCAAACATCCAAAGTTCAACAAATTCGCTCATAGCAAACGAAAACCAACCAATAAGTAAAACGACCGGAATAAGGATGATTGAATGCGAACCATCAGGAATTCTATGGCGTATTTTTGTTGGTAATTTAGTCCAGGCTAAACCTGTCGCTAACATACCTAAAGGTAATAATATGAGTAACCCAACAATGGCAGGTAAGTGCTCTTCTATTAATGGGGCTAACCAAAGACCCGCTAAAAAACCTAAAATAACGGTTGGTAATGCTTCCATTATTTCAACGGTAGGCTTAACCACTTTACGTAATTTGCTCGACATAAAGTATGCCGTGTAAATAGCCGCCGAAAGCGCGATTGGTACAGCAAACAACATCGCATAAAGTGCTGCTTTTAATGTACCGAACGAAATTGGCACAAGTGAAAACTTAGATTCAAAGTCGTCACTGGCTGATGTTGACTGCCAAATATAACCTGGCTCTGGGTAACCTTCGTACCACACTTCTTGCCAAAGTGCTGACCACGTAACTTCTGGGTGCTCGTTATGAATGTCTAATACTGTTAGCTTATTATCCGCTAAAATTAACGCAGCATTTGAACGTGGTGCAATTGCAAAGTTTTCTATTGCGCCTTCACTTACTTTCCCCTGCCAAAGTTTTGCTTCGCTGGTTGTGTAGTACACGCCTAGCTCACCATTATTGCCGGTAGTAAAAAAAGTACGACGGTAAAACTCAGTAAATACATTTAATTTACTTTGCTTAGTTGTTTCAAATGAGCGAATTTTTTGATATTCACGGCCTGTGTCAGTGTTTACTTCAAACCACTGCGAAACCTCACCGTTATCATTAGCAAGCATGAGTGAGTTTGCGCCCGCTAGCAGTTGTGCAGATACAATATTTGCATTTTCTTCGTTAGCCGAAAGCAACTGAATTTGCTCTACATCACTTGGGTCACGCGTATCGTATACATACACTTGATTAGCAGAACGTACAAAAGTACGTGTTGTATCTGGCGACATTAATAATTCGTCTACACGTCCATTAACATCAAGTTCTGTACGCTCAACAACCCACTCTACTTCACCGGTAAACATATTCTCTTCAGCAATAAAGCTGCTAAATAATACACGCTTATCTTCTGTAAGAGCTACAACCGCTGTTTTGTCTTCATAGTGACTAAATGCAAAGCGTTTAATAGCTGCACCTTGTTCATCTACTTCTAAAGCCATTTCCCCTAGAGGAAAACCTAAGCGAGGTGTTAATTTACGCTCGTTATTTGGAAAGGTAACTAAAAATTTAGGTGCAACAACCATTACGGTGCCATCTTCTAAACCAAACGCATAATGCCCTTGAAAAGGCGCGCTTGTTGCAAAGCTTGTTGCATCACTTGGTAGCTCGGCGTTTAATGTTTTAAGCTTTTTACCAAAGCTGCCATCTTGCACACTGTAAAAATCAACCTGACCTTGCTGACTGAGTAAATAAGCAACTTCAGTTTGCTCTTCTACACCTAAGCCTGCTATTTGCTGTGAATTAGCAACATGAAAGCTATCGCGTTTTTCTACTTTTGCTGATTCAAAAATTGGCTGTACTACATAAAGAAGGTAAAAGAATATTAATAGCAGTGCTACCAATACCATTATCCCACCTGCGGTTATGCCAAACTTGGCAAACCGATCTTTAAATAGACGGCTTCGATCCGTATTAAAAGTCGGCTTATTCGGATTTGAAGTCATCAAAACACCCTTAAATCTTAACGTTGCATAAATTATATTTCATCAAGATGACAGTAATGTTACAGCAGTAATAATAAGCACTCTAAAACAGCTTTAAATAAAACTAACGAGGGAAAAGTCTAAATTAGCTTCAAATAGGTGATTTATAAGTGAACTAAATTATAAAATAATTGGACAAAGTATTTATCGAGGTCAATACTAAAAGAGTACTTAGTAAATAATAATGACTATTAATACTGCGTATAGTCAACACAACTATATTCATTTTTTTAATTTATAATCAAAGATTTATAAAAAGTGCAACAACACACAATTTAAATTAGACAACATACTTAATGCCTATGCATTTACTTTCTTTGGGCTTAAAAAGAGAATTATTTATGAAGCAGTTGGTTATAACTATTTTAGGGAAAGATCGCCCTGGTTTAGTAGAGAGCATCTCATCAGTCGTATTACAAAATCATGGCAACTGGCTTAGTAGTAACTTAAGCCATTTATTAGGTCATTTTGCAGGTATTATTCAACTTGAAGTTGCTGAGGAGCATTTTCAATCATTACAAAGTGCTTTAAATAAGTTACCTAAATTAGACGTTCGTATTGAAACCGGAAACACAGAGATTGAACCATCAACACTAGAGCAAATTAATCTAGTTATAACAGGTAACGACCGTCCTGGTATTGTTCAAGAACTGGCAAGTGTAATACGTCATAAAGGCGCTAATATTACTCACTTAAATTCAAGACAACAAAGCGCACCTAATTGGGGAGTGCCTATTTTTAGCGCTGTTGCTACCGTTACTCTGCCAAATGGTATGGATAAAGACGAAGTTATTGAAGCATTGGAATCAATTACAAGTGATTTGATTGTAGATACGGAAGAAGTTTAACCTCCATTTATGCGTGCCATACAACTGACACGCATACCATTTTAGTCCATCAAAATGCTCTGCAGATTATTTAACGCAGACATAAAATAAGCCGATGCAAGCATCAGCTATTTTAAATAATCACCTTAAAGCTAATAAGAGCGAGATAAACTCAGTAATCCCGCTCTTTTATAAAGCTACATATCCATATGACGATTAGTACTTTGCATCATTTGCTTTATACCTTGCTTTTCAAGCTCTAGTATTTGTTGAAGCTTTTCTTGCCCACTTTCGGTTTCGGCGCGTTCAAGTAAGTATTCATATAACTCAATCACTTTTTGATGTTGCTGTGCTAAATACCCTTGAATGACTTCTTCATCGAATTGCTGATCTTTACTAATGTCTTCAAAAGTAATTAGCTCAGGATTTTTAGCAAAGTATTCATAACTGTACGTATCGAGCGTATTTATTTCGGTTATCGCTTTAAACCCGACTAAATCTTCGGCGAGTTTTTTTTCGTAATTTAGGTAGTAGTCCACCAGCATTGCATTATGTTCATCGAGTAAATCCTTTACGCTATAAAAATTAGCCGCCATTTGCGTATGAAACAAAACGGTCCAATCGTATACCTCTTTAATTGTTTTAACTTGCATGTGCATTCCTTACTTAGTTGACTGTATAGGTAATACACTGCGTAAAGCGTGCCAATTAAAAAGCTATTTAAAAACAGTTAGTTAATTTAAATATTAGTAATAACTAGCTATTTAATAGAACAACTTACAAATTATAGGTAATTTTTATAGAGCAATGCATGGGTAGTAACAGCATTGCTCTATAGTCTTGTTGTTTTATATTATTTAAGTCCTTGTTTGCGCCATAGTAGGTAAACCGCAGGAATAACAAGTAAGGTGAGTACAATTGCACTGCCCATACCGCCAACCATAGGCGCTGCTATTCGGCTCATTACTTCGCTTCCGGTGCCCGTGCCATAAAGTACAGGTAATAAACCGATAATAATTGTCGCGACAGTCATCATAACCGGGCGTACTCGAAGCCCTGCTCCTTCAATGATAGCTTGCTGTAATTGCACTAAGCTAAGCGGTTTTCCGGCTTGCTCTGCTTCGAGGCACTTTTCTTGATAGGCTTGGTTTAAATACACCAACATAATGACCCCTATTTCTACCGCAACACCGGCTAAGGCAATAAAGCCTACACCTACTGCAACTGAAAAGTTAAAGCCCTCTAAATACATTAGCCATACGCCACCAATCATTGCCAGTGGCAACGTAGCCATAATAATAGTGACCTCAGCAAAGCTTCTAAAATTAAGGTAAAGCAATACAATAATAATCGCTAATGTAAGTGGTAATACATAAGTCAGTTTTTCTTTAGCGCGCTGCATGTATTCATACTGCCCAGCCCACGTAATTGAGTAGCCAGCAGGTAGTATTAGGTCTTTATCGAGCACTTGCTGAGCGTGCTCAACGTAAGTACCAATATCAACGCCATCTATATCAATAAAACTCCAACCGTTTAAACGTGCATTTTCGCTTTTTATACCAGGCGGTCCATCTTCAATAAATACATCGGCTACATCACCAAGTGCTATACGCTGCCCTGTAGGAGTTACAATAGGTAACAGCATTAACTCTTCTGGCGAGTCTCTGTATGCTTGCGGATAACGTAAATTAACAGGATAACGCTCTTGCCCTTCTACCGTTTGTGTTACGTTTGTACCACCTATTGCAGTAGATACAACTTGCTGTACGTCGCTAATGTTTAAGCTATAACGCGCGGCTTTTTCACGATTTATATCTACTTTTATATAACGTCCACCGGCTACTCGCTCTGAGTAAACCGATGCGGTGCCTTGCACATCTTTTAATAGCACTTCTATTTGCTGACCAATTTTTTGAATTTCACTCAACTTTGGTCCCGCAACTTTAATGCCCACGGGAGTTTTAATACCGGTTGCGAGCATATCAATGCGTGTTTTAATTGGCATTACCCACGCATTAGTTAGCCCTGGAAACTTAACCAAACCGTCGAGTTCTTTTTTAAGTTTTTCAAGAGTCATACCCTCGCGCCATTCGTCTTTTGGTTTTAACTGAATAAACGTCTCTATCATTGTAAGCGGCGCAGGATCTGTTGCAGTTTCTGCTCGCCCAACTTTACCAAATACTGTTTTAACCTCGGGTACTGTGGCAATTAACTTGTCGGTTTGCTGTAGTATTTCGCGCGCTTTACCTACCGATAAACCAGGATACGTTGTGGGCATATACATTAAATCGCCCTCATCGAGTGGCGGAATAAATTCACTGCCTATTTTATTTACCGGGTAAAAGCCAATAACAGAAACAACCACCGCGAGTACCAATGTCATTTTTGGAAATTTAAGCACCCAGTTAAGTAGTGGACGATACGCTGCGACGAGTAATCGGTTAACTGGATTTTTTTGCTCCGAAATGACTTTACCTCTAATAAAGTAACCCATTAATACCGGCACTAAGGTAATCGCAAGCCCAGCAGACGCTGCCATAGCATAGGTTTTAGTGTAAGCGAGTGGCGCAAACATACGTCCTTCTTGCGCTTCTAAAATAAATACCGGCATAAAGCTGACGGTAATAATTAATAAACTAAAAAATAATGCAGGACCCACTTCACTCGCCGATTTAGCCACAACTTCCCAGCGGTTTTCGTTGGTAAGGGGCGTTTTTTCCATATGTTTATGCATATTTTCAATCATGACGATAGCACCGTCAGTCATTGCCCCTATGGCTATTGCAATTCCTCCTAAAGACATAATATTGGCGTTAATCCCCTGCCAATACATAATTATAAATGCCGTTAAAATCCCAAGCGGTAACGTAATAATCGCCACCAGCGATGAGCGTACATGAAACAAAAACACCACACACACTAAGGCAACTACAATAAGCTCTTCAATTAGCTTACTTGTTAAATTATCTACCGCGTTATTTATTAAGTTGGAGCGATCGTACACAGGGACTATTTCAACACCCTCTGGCAATCCCTTTTTAAGCGATTCTAATTTTGCTTTTACGAGCTCAATGGTTTTTTGTGCATTTTCGCCATAGCGCATAATAACAATGCCGCCGGTTACCTCACCTTCGCCATTTAGCTCTGCTACACCACGGCGCATTTGCGGTCCGACTCGAATATCAGCTACATCACGCAATTGCAGCGCAGTACCATTAGCGTTTACGCCAAGCGGAATGGCTTCCAAGTCGGTAACACTCTTAATGTAGCCGGTGCTTGTTACCATGTATTCTGCTTCAGCCATTTCAACTACTGAGGCGCCCATCTCTTGGTTGCCTTGTTGAATAGCCGTTTGAATGAGACTAAGCGGAATACCATATGCGCGTAATTTATCAGGCTCTACATTGACTTGATATTGCTTAACCATGCCACCAACAGCAGCCACTTCAGAGACTCCAGGCACAGTTTGTAGCTCAAACTTTAAAAACCAATCTTGTAAGCTTCGTAGCTGACTAATATCGTGTTTATTTGTTTTATCAATTAGTGCGTATAAGTAAATCCAACCTACGCCTGTTGCATCAGGGCCAAGCTCTGGCGTAGCGCTATCGGGTAATCTACTCGCTACTTGGCTTAGGTATTCTTGTACTCGGCTACGCGCCCAATACAAATCGGTTTTTTCGTCAAAAATAACGTAAACGTACGAGTCTCCAAAAAACGAAAAACCCCTTACAGTTTGCGCACCCGGCACAGAAAGCATTGCTGTGGTGAGCGGAAATGTAACTTGGTCTTGCACTACTTGCGGCGCTTGCCCCGGATAAGTGGTTTTTATAATGACCTGAACATCAGATAAGTCAGGCAAGGCATCCACGGGAGTATTTTTTACCGCAAACAATCCTCCACCCAGTAAAATTAATGTAAGCAACAACACAAAAAAGCGATTGCTAACAGACCAGCGAATAATGGCAGTTATCATAATGGCTCCTAGTGAGAACTGTGTTGCATAGGTTGCATAGTAGAATAATCAATCGGCTCTGCGTTTTGCGCTTTAGTAATTACAAATTCATCGTTAATAATGCTAAAAGTAAAATTAATATACTGGGCATTTTCAAACTTAGTAATATCAATATCTGGCGCTAATACAAAGTCCATTGTGGCGGGTTCTCGATTCCATTTTTCAATGGCTTCTCGGCTAATATTAATAATGCGATTTTGTATATCTATGGCATTAATAGTGCCGTTAACCGTGGCATTTTGTGGCTGCATATCCATGTTCATATTTGAGTCTGAACCAGGATCCGAACTCATACCTGAGCTAATACTAGAACTAGGCATTTCCATTCGTTTAAAGTCGGAGCTTTTACTCGATTCAGAGTCTATTAAAAATTGCGCTGAAGTAACTACCGTGTCACCTGTCATTACACCTGACAAAATGACCGCTTCATTACTATTAATTTGCCCAACTTCAACTTCTACCGATTTAAAACGCCCCTCACCTAATGCAATAACCACACGGTTTTGATGCTGCGTGCGGATTACCGCTTCTTTAGGGACTGTAAATTGCGCCTTACTCGCTTTAGCGTGAATGCTCACTTGTGCAAACATATTTGGTTTTAACCGATGATCTACATTTTCAAACCTAAGCCTTACACGCAGAGTCCGGTTTTTAGCATCAAGCGCGGGGTAAATATAATCAACCTTACCTTCCCACTTTTGACCTTTTAAGTAATCAAGCGTCATTGTAACGGGCAACCCAACACTCACTTGTTCTGATTGGCGCTCGAACACTTCCGCCTCTACCCAAATTTCATCAAGCTGGGCAATACTCATCATTGATGTGCCTGGTTTAACGTAAAAGCCCTCTCGTACTGTTAGCTCATCTACCACACCACTTTGCTTTGCGTAAAAAGTAATATTTTGCATTATCTTTTTATTTTTTTGTAAGCGCTCGATAAATCCATCAGACACATTTAACGACTCTAAACGCGCCTTTGCAGCGCGAATTAACACGGTATTATTACGATTAACTGCCAATAAAAGCTCTTCCTGTGCGTTCACCAATTGTGGTGAATACAATGTATATAAAGGCTCACCGGCTTTAACTTCTGCGCCTTGTGCTTTAACATATAAACTTTCAATCCAGCCTTCTACACGCGGATGAATGTGAATAAGTTGGTCTTGGTTATATTGCACATAACCCACAGTATTTATATCGCTGTGAAGTGTTTTAAGCTGCACTTTGGCAGTTCTTACACCAAAGTTATTAACTACTGCAGGCGAAATAGTTACAGCACCTGGTCCATCCTGAGCGTTGCTAGCGTTTTCATACACAGGTACTAAATCCATTCCCATTGGCGAAAGCCCTGGCGCGTCACGCCTGTAATTACTATCCATAGGGGCTACCCAATATAAGGGCTGTTTGTCAGCGCTTTGTTGTTCATTCATTGCCGAGTTGCTAGGTAAAAACTGCATTACTAAGCCGCCTATTAACCCAAAGGCGCCTGCGCCAACTAAGGCGGCAACAAGTAACTTTAAATTAGTATTCATTGTGTAATTCTCCAGTTTGCTCGCTCATTACTTGGGGGTCTAAGCTACTTGCATAATAATTAAGGCGGGCGGTAATAATATGTTGATCTACTTGAATATTCAGTGCATCAATTTTGGCGTTAAGTTCACTAATGCGCGCGCGCATCACGTCAGAAAAATCTCCGTCGTCGCGTGTATAAGCATTTAGTGTTGCCTGAGATTGCTCTGACATTTGCGGTAATAACGTATTTTGATAAAGCGCATCGCGTTTTTGCAAACGAGCGAGTTGGCTAAACTCCTTAAAGTACATGCCTTTGAGTTTTTGAAGCGCCACCAGCTTTTGTGTTTTAGTAGCTTCTGCACTAGCAATAGCCGATTTAACCTGTTGATCTTGTCTGTTATCAGTAAACAATGGCAAATCAATACTAAACCCCACAGAGAGTAAATCAGCTCGCGACTCACCCATCGGGGTATCATCTCGGTAACCATAACCCACATTAACGCCCATTTGAGGTTTGTAGCTTTGCTTAGCGAGCGCAACTTCGGTTTGCTTTGCCGTTACGGTTTTATCTATCGCAATAATTGCGGGATGCACCATAAGCAACTGTATTAGCTCATCAAATTCAAGGCTCGCAAAATCAACCAGCCCTGTGGTTTTAGTAAACTCAGTATTTAAAGGCTGCATAAGCATATTCATAGGTAACCACTGTGCTAAACGGTTTTTAGCACTTTCAAATTGCTGCTCAAGCATAACCAGCTTATCTTCAAGACGGGTGAGTTCTAATTGCGCACGAATAATATCTTGCTGACGTGTTTTACCTAAGGTACTTGCGTAGCTTGCTTCGGTAATGTCAATAAGTTGAGTAAATAGCCCTTTATCTAGCTCAATTAAAGCAATACTTCGCTGAGCACGATACGCGTTTAACCACGACTCAATCACAATTGCTTTTACTTGTGCTAAGCGATCGGCGCGCTGCCAAGGGTATTGTTGAGCAGACTGTGCTAATGCTTTTTGTCTAAGCGCTAAACTATTCCCTCGGCTAAACTTTTGGCTCAAATCAACTTTAAGCTGCGTCATCCCTTCTTGATCAAACGCATAACCGTTAGTAGGTAAGTTGAGTAAGCCAACCGTTAAAACAGGATCGGGTAAGGTGCCTGCAGCAATGCTTTGCGCTATTGCTGCATCTTCTTGGTAGCCACTCGCTTTTAGCCATGGCTCATGCGTTAGCGCATAATTAAGCGCTTGCGTTAAGCTAAGCGTTTGCTCATTACTAGTTTGCTTTAGTATTTCGGTATTTAGGTTATTTTGATTGTTTTGCGCATTCACAGCGGTGCTAAATAACACAACACTACATAATACGACTTTAATACTTACAGCGTGGTTCATCATCTGCTCCATCTAAAAATAAAAGAAAATCTTAAATTAGGAAGCAAAAAAGGTGTTTAGGAGTTTTACAAAAACCTTTTATATCAATTGCATTGAATTAATGATCTATTATTGCGGTAGGGAAATAGCTCTATAACAAGGAAAAAATTACGCAGTATAGTTGCTTTATATAAGTAATTTTTAACGCAGTTAGAGAGTAATTTAACTCGCTAGAATGAGCATGTTTTCAATAAAATTGATATTACACCTATCCTGCTATTAAGCAGACATAGGAGGGCGATAGAGTGAACGAGGTATACTAATTTGTGTAGTAAATACACGTACATTTACTTTTTCAGATTCAAGTAAAGTAACGCTAAATAAAGTATCAACATTAAGCATTGAGTTAGCAGCGCAGCCACTCATAGGGCATTTACAGTCATTTTGTGGCGTACTTTCGTCGTCGCAACAATCCATCTGCATCATATTTTCAGACATGCTAGCGACAGCTGTTGCATCACTACTTTGTGTCATTGGCATTTGGGCATGCATTGCTGTTTTAGTTGGCATATGTGGCATTTCGCATACCATAGCTACAGACGCAACTGCCTGACCCACAAAAGTGAGCAGTAAAGTTATCATGAGTAAACTAGAGTAAAAACGTTGCAACATTATGCCTTTTAATAAACTTTAAAATGATTGTAAGGTAACCTAACGGCAACCACAAATACTTTAATTATGTAGACTGCGGTTTATCAGGTGTTTTAATTAAGTTACTCGCGATAATTGCAAATATACAATATGCGCTAAAATACCAAAACCCTTCACCAAATTGTGCATTCATAACAAGTAGCTCACCACTTTTACCATGGGCGTTACCTGCTAAGTAAGTCACTATTAATGCAATAACAAATACATCAACCATGCTCCACTTACTTAATGCACAAATAACCAGACCGAGCTTTTGCTTAAACCCATTCGAAGGTAGGCAACAATAAAGCAATTGTAATAGCAGCTTCAAGCTTGGAATAACAATAGAAAACAACCCCACTAAAGCGGCTACAAATAAATTATTATTGCTAGCAAGCTCTTTAACTGTGCCTAAAATACTTTGTGTTTTGTTATAGGCGCTAATCTCACCTTCTAACTTATCAAGCCCTAGCATGTTCGAGAACATCATTAGCATACTGCGAGTTCGACCATCGCCCTCTTCAGCCAGCATTTCAATACCCGCTTGCGCTAGTTTTGATTTATCTATGTTGCCCTCTATTGTTAATACTGGTTTTGTAATACCAGGAAACAATAAACAAAGAGCAACCACTACACTTATAACCGACAACCAATTACGCATATTTATTCTGCTATTGCCTCAATAATGTCGTCACTGTATAAAACAGCATCCAGTAAAAAATTAAATATATCGCCAATGTGTAGCTCTGAGTTTATGTTGGCCAAATGGACCATAGCTTCATCTACATTATCTAATTCAAATTCTTTTATAAGCGATAAACAGTTTCCTAAAATGCCGCTCTCTAATAGTAACGCATCAGATATAGCTGCATCTAAGGTAAACTCTTTAACTATGTCTTTTAAATCAGCATCTAAAATAGCATCAAGCACCGAGAACAAACCCACTAGATACCCTTGCTCGGTCAGCTCTTTATTATTTTGCTCTAAAATAAGCGACATAAATTGTGCCCGTGTTAAAGCAAGCTTAGTTAATTCGCTTGGTTTTTCGACCCCCAACTCACTAATTGCTAATACACGAACAAATTGCCTTATTGTATCTTCACCTAAATAAATAACCGCTTGTGAAATAGAAGTAATAACTAAATTTGCTTTTCCTGAACGCGCGTTAGCCAGCTTTAAAACCCTGGCTGTTATGGCTACATCTCTGGCCACTCGTTGATGAACTTCTTTAAAGCAAAGTTTTTGTTTTGCTGTAAAACGCAATAGATCAAAAACAGTTAACTTTGAAGGCTCTACACCTTTATACGTAATCATTTCTGGGCGAGAGAAAAAGAACCCCTGAAATAAATCACAGCCTGCCAATTTTAATATATTAAATTGTTCATGCGTCTCTATTCGTTCAACAATTATTTTTGCATGTGGATTTGCGCGTTTTATTTTTTTAATGCGCATATTGGTTTTAATAACCGGATCATCTATCTCAATTTTTATGTAATCAACATGTGCTAATAGTGGCTCCCATTTTGGATCGCCATCGTAATCATCAAGTGCAAAAACATACCCTTCTTTTTTAAGTTCTTGCACACGCTCAGCAACCGCAGGAATATTACCCGTGCGCTCTACTATTTCAATAACACTATTTTCTGGCAATAAAAGTTTGGGAAAGTTATCGAGAATAGTTTCTGATGACAAGTTTATAAAAGCTAAATGATGCGCGGTAAGTCTATCTAAACCTACCAACATTAATGCATTAAAAAACAGGCGGCTTGTCGCATGCACATCAGAAGTGCCCACAGGAAACGCATTGTTGGCTGAGTCTCGATAAAGCAGTTCGTACGAGAAAACATTCTGGTCTATATCAAAAATAGGTTGCCGCGCGACAAACTGAGTTATTTTTTGTACCTCTTCAGGTATGTTATTTAATTTCACTTGGCTCTAAACCTATAAATAAGAGATGGCAAAACAGCCAATAAT
This sequence comes from Pseudoalteromonas sp. SWYJZ19, assembly GCF_015864375.1. NCBI lineage: Bacteria > Pseudomonadati > Pseudomonadota > Gammaproteobacteria > Alteromonadales > Pseudoalteromonadaceae > Pseudoalteromonas > Pseudoalteromonas sp. SWYJZ19. The sequence goes on along the minus strand of NZ_JADYXI010000007.1, from coordinate 71,814 downwards.
ATGTGTACTTTAATGCAACTCGCATAAGATAAACATAGTCGTCATTGCAAAAATGTTAAAATTACACAACACTAATATAAAAATATTAATATAAAAGGTGGAGATTTGGCTAACTTTATTCGGTTATTAGTACTAAGCCCTCTGCTATTTGTATTTTTTAGCTATGCCAGCATTAACCCTACTCCCCTCAAATACAATGTTAGCGCGTCAGGTAGTCATTATCCATATTATACAAATGATCCAGAAAAGCCTGGTGTATTACCCGAAATTATTGAAAAAGCACTCGATGATGCAAATATTGCAGCTTCTCATATCGACCTACCCACAAAGCGTATTACCAAATATTTACAAGATGAAATAATCGATTTTGATGTTATTTCATTAGAATGGCTTCCAAAGGATGAGAGAAATGACTCTCGTTATGTTTTTTCAGAGCCCCTTATTTATGCCACAGAAATGATTGTTACCTTGCCTCAAAATGCCCGGAACTGGCAAAGCGCTGATAGCTTAAAGGGCAAAAATATAGGAACGGTACTAGGTTACTATTACTTTAATGACAATACCTTTGAGCGTGTTGACTTTCCATCCGAGAAAGAACTTATGACCGCTCTATCAAGAAACCGTGTAGAAGCAGCACTAATAGGTAAGTTAACTGCGCTCTATTGGGCAGAGCAGTTAGAAATAAACATTGCCTTTGGCGCACAGCATTCCCATGGTTTTTTAAGAATTCGTTTATTGAGCAAACATAAAGGGTTATTGCCCCAAATAAACCTAGCAATTAAAAACCTTCACGCTCAAGGATATATAAAAAGTATTGAAGATAAGTATATGAGTAATATACCCACACAAAATTAAGGGACTAATGGCGCAGAGCTCGTGTTTTGGAGTATAATAGCAGCAAATGTTAACTCGACCAGAATCAGAAAGAGCCCCATGAGTATTGAAAAAGCCTTAATCGAACGTAGTAATAATCAATGTGAATTGTGTGCAGCCACCGAGAACTTATCTGTTTATGAAGTACCACCGGTAACTGAAACCCACTCAGATAAATGTATTTACACATGTCAAACATGTAAAGATCAAATCGAGAATAACAGCGAAATAACGCCTACACATTGGCACTGTTTAAACGATAGCATGTGGAGCCAAACTCCTGCAGTACAAGTTGTAGCTTACAGAATGCTTTCGCGTTTAGCGCCTGATAATGGCTGGGCACAAGATGCGCTAGACATGATTTACCTTGAAGAAGACACGCTAACCTGGGCTAAAAAAGCACTTGCCGAAGATGACGATTTAAAGCATGTAGATAGCAACGGTGTAGTACTTCAAGCAGGCGATACTGTTACCCTAATTAAAGACTTAGACGTTAAAGGCAGTAGCCTTACCGCTAAACGTGGAACAGCTGTTCGTAATATTGGCCTAACCAGCAACCCTGAACATATTGAAGGGCGAGTTGACGGCCAGCGCATTGTTATTTTAACTAAGTTTGTTAAAAAATAATCGTTTGTTTTTAATTATTAAAGGCGCTAATGCGCCTTTTTTTATGTTTAAAATAAGTTAAGGAATGATTAAGTAACTAGGTAATACACTAAGGACATGATATTGAGTAAGGATAACCAACATGGAAAAGCATCAAGCAGTATCTTCGCGTAAAAAGGCAGTTGCAGGGATTGGCTTATTGGCGCTTAGCGCTTTTGCAGTAACTGGCTGCGGTGAGCAAACTAAATCGACTGAAAACACAGAAATTGCAGAAGCAATAACCAGCCTAACTATCCAAGCTAGCTACAAAGATCGCAGTATGCTTCGCCCTGGCTCGCAATTAATAGTTACGCTTTCCAATGTATCTAAAATGGATGTAAAAGCCGATATAATCACACAAGAAGTGATTGATGTAACCCAAGCCCCGCCATTTACCGTTGAGCTAATTTATGATGCCAGCAAAATTAGCGATAAACATCGCTATAGCCTAAGCGCCAGAATTATAAATAAAGACAAAGTGCTTTACACAAGTACAACAAATCATGACCCGTTTGCAGAATCACAGTTAACTACCCCCTATAAAATTGAGCTTTCAAAAGTGTCGACTCAAAAACCCGATGTAACACTCACAAATACTTACTGGAAAGCAATAACAATAAATGCTCAAACTGTGAATGTTACAACTAAAGAACCATTCATTCAGTTCAATAAAGACCACCGCGTTAATGGCTTTTTAGGCTGTAATAATTTTAGCGGAAGCTATAGCACCGAGCAGCAAACAATTACACTTAGTCAGCTAGCAAGTACAAAAAAGATGTGCTCGGATAATATGAGCCAAGAAGCAGCTATGTCTGACGTACTTAGCAAAACTTCAAAGTGGGAAATAACAGGTGAATCACTAAAACTTAAAAACAGTCGCGGTAATACACTTGCTACTTTTAGTGCGGTTTATTTTAATTAATATTTAGCTCCCTTATATAAATATTACCTAACACATTCGTATTGATTTTAAATAAAATGCCCAGCAAAGCTGGGCATTTTATTATTCGTTATAAGCGCTATTTAAAGTTACTCATCAACGAGTTGTTCACTTCGGTAAAAACCACTTGGCTCACTTAACAAACCAACAAGCTCAGGCATTATTGCATCCATTGTTTGCTTTAGCTTCCATGGAGGATTAATTACAATCATGCCCGATGCTGTCATACCGTGTACATCAGTATCGGCTTCAGTGCCTAATTCAAATAACTGAATGTTGCGCATTCCTGAATCAATTAAGCCCTGCTCCATATTATCAATACGCTCTCTGTCTACTACCGGATACCAAATCATGTAAGTACCTGTAGCAAAACGCTGATGAGCTTTAACTAAGGTTTTTACAACCGTTTCGTAGTCATCTTTAATTTCGTATGGAGGATCAATTAATACACACGCTCTGCGAGATGCTGGTGGTAACAAACCAACTAAACCTGCAAAACCATCCTCTCCACGTACACGAATAGATCGCTTACCTTGCATGTTTTCTTCAAGTAATAATAAATCGCGCGGGTGCAGTTCAAAAAACCAACCCTTATCTTGGCGGCGTAAGTAGTGCTCTGCAATTTTTGGTGAACCTGGATAAAACGCAAGTTCGTCAGTGTCGTTAAATGACTTAATTAATTCAATGTATTCATTAAGCTCAGCATGCTCACTTTTATGATGCCAAAGTTTTTCAATACCATCTTGATACTCTTGCGTTTTTTGCGCATCGGCAGCTGCAAGTTCAAAAAAGCCAGCACCTGAATGTGTGTCTATATAATCAAGCGGTTTATCTTTAATTGTTTGATAATTTAGCACTTGTGCCAGTACTAAGTGTTTAAGTACATCGGCAGGATTACCCGCATGAAATGAGTGTCTGTAACTAAGCATTATTTATTTTCGCCATACGCAATTTAATATCGTAAGTGAACCATAAGCACTAGGCTTTGGCAACTTACACCAAGATAAGAGAGTGTTTAAGTGAACCATTTCTGAATGAAAAAGCCCATATGCTGAATTATCCCTTAACGCAAAAGAAAAATCAGCTAAAACCACCGTAAATGCTGGCAAATCAACACACTTTGCTTTACATTTGCATGACATTAATTACAGTTATATGAGCGCCTTTATGAATAACACTACTCTTCAACAACTCGAACAACTGATCGATTCTTTAATCGAACGTAATAACCAATTACAAACAGATGTTGTTACTTTAAAAGAACAGAACACTAAACTAAGCGATGACAACGAATTGCTACAACTTGAAGCTTTAGAAAATGAAGAAAAGCAAAAAGATGCCAGCACTACTTTATCTGGTCTTCTTGATAAGTTACAAAGCGCACAACAGGCTAGCTAATGTCTGAGCTGCAAAACCAGCGGGTCACTGTTGAGTTGCTAGGTAAAGAGCAGCAATTTGCTTGCCCTGAAGGGCAGGAAGATGCATTAATAGCAGCAGCTAAAAATCTAAATGACTTAGTTGAGCAAATGAAGCAACGCTCAACCGTTAGAAACGATCAAAAAGCCCTACTAATGGCAGCATTAAACTTAAGCCACGAATTGCTAGAAGCAAAAACACAGGCTACAGTTGAGCAACAGCATCAAGACCAAATGATTGATAAACTCAGTCAGCATTTGGCAAATGACCCCAAACACCAAAAATAAAAAGCGCATACTGCGCTTTTTGTTTATTATTAAAGTAATTAAACATCAGCGTAGAGATAATAAATGAAGTTAAAACTTTCAAACATAGCCTCTTCATGTAAGCACTTACTATTAGCATGCACTTTATTATCAATAGTACCTAGCACCTATGCTGCCGTCACTTGGAATACAATAAACCCTCATATTCAGTTTTTAAAGCAACAAGACAAGCTTCGCTTTTACGACTCTAACCAAGTATTAATTGAAGGCGAAAAATGTGCCCTACTTGTTGATACGAGCGCCAATTTTGCCGCAGTTGAACAACTTGCTGAAGATTTAAAGAAACGCCTTAAAACACCTTTATGCTATTTAGTGGCTACCCACTACCATGACGATCACTTGCTGGGCATGGCGGTTATGCAAAATTTTTACCCTGATGCTAAGCTCATTGTTCATCAGCAGGTAAATAAAAATTTTAACCTTTATCAAACAGCATATACCGACAAACTAGACACGTATGAAAAGAGCATTGAGCTGAGCTACCAACGATTAGCGAATGTGCCCAAAGAAGAGCAAGCTAAATGGCGAAATAAGTTAGAGCTTGCAAAAAAACGACTTTTTCGCTGGCAGGAGTATCAGCTTAGCAAACCAGAAATAGTAATTGATAGTCGTAAAGTTATCGACCTTGGTGATTTTGAGGTAACGCTTGAGCCGCAACAAGCCCATACTAACGGCGATTTAACTATTACTACTAATGATGGCAGTGTGCTGATTGGTGGCGATATCGTTGACTGGCTTCCTTACCCTGGACACGGTGAACTTAAAAGTTGGCAAACGTTGCTTAAGCAATATATTAACGACGAAAAGCTCACTATTATTTTACCTGGGCACGGCGGCACATTAACAAAAGAGCAGCTGAAACAGCCTCTATCATTTTTAACAGCCATAATAGAGCACGTTAAAAACAATAAAGATCAAAGTATTGAGCAGTTAATGCTATCGTTTCCTGAATCAGTTATTGAGCCTTATAAACAAGAAGCGCTTAATATAAAATCGAGTAACTTCTTTTTACAAGCTGGCCTAAATCGCGCAAAAAGCGCAGAATAACTCAACACAACGGATTGTGTTAAAATAATAAAAGGAATTTACAAAAGTGATCACTATGCGCAGTTTGGTTTTATGTTGTTTGGGTATTTTGTTATTTGGTTGTCAATCAACGGAGCAAGAACCACAAGAAGCTCCACAAATATTTACTCATTTTGAGCCTGACTATACTTATGATATTGACGAGGAAGTAGCTCAAACGCCCCAAGTTAGTGAGCACGTTACGCCACTTCAATTCAAAAAAACAATCGTAAAAAAGCGCCCACCAAAAACCACCGATCTGTGGGTGCATATAGCCAACAATCTACACTTTACGGTTTATCAAAATCGCGCGTTAAAAAAGCGTATCAGCTGGTACGCAAAGCAACCTAACTACTTACAAACTGTGAGTAAACGCGCAGCGCCTTACCTGTATCATATCGTAAAAAAAATTGAGCAAAAGCAACTACCTATGGAGCTCGCTTTACTACCATTTGTAGAAAGCGATTTTAGACCAACGATAGCCTCATCACAGCAAGCTGTTGGTGTTTGGCAGTTAGTTGGCGCAACAGCGCATCACTTTGGAGTTAAGTCAGACCAATGGTATGACGGCCGTCAAGACGTACTTGCTTCAACCGATGCCGCACTTGATTACTTAAGCTACTTACATAAACGCTTTGATGGTAATTGGCTACATGCTTTGGCTGCTTATAACAGCGGTGAGGGCCGCGTTAAACGCGCAATCGAAAAAAACAAAAAACGCGGTAAAAGCACCGATTACTGGTCACTCAGTCTGCCAAAAGAAACCGCCGACTACGTACCCAAGTTACTCGCTTTAAGCTATTTAGTTAAGCATCCACAAAAGGACATTAAACGCCCAAAGCTTGCATATAAGCCATTTACAACACAGATGAATATAGGCCAGCAGTTCGACTTTTCAGTCATAGCTAAGCTCTCTGGTATAGGTTCAAAGCAGTTACACGCGATTAATCAGGGATATTTAAAAAATCAAAGCTCACCTAACGGGCCGCATACTTTACTGCTTCCTATAGGACAGGAGGCTTTATTAAAAAGTCAGTTTTTTAAATCAAACTTTGCTGGAGAGTACATCGTTAAACAAAACGACACGCTTTACGGTATTGCTGGACGTTTTAGTATGTCGGTAAAAGCTTTAAAACAACTTAATAACAAAAATAATAATTTAATAGGCGTTGGAGAAAAGTTATTAGTTGGACAACCTAAAACCCTGCCAAGCACATTAACTGTTGATTACAAAATCAGCCCTTATTTAGAACACCAAGAGATTGCGATTCCCACCATTGAAATAGATTACGAAGTTAAGTCGGGCGATAGCCTTTGGAGTATAAGTCAGCTTTACGATGTACCTCATAGCGACTTGGCAAAATGGAACAAACTCTCTGCATCAAGTATTTTAAAGCCTGGCACTCAATTAGTACTGTTTATACCACAAGCTGAAAAGCAAAAAGCAGCCCCAACAAAAAAAGATTTTCTGCTAAATTTACAAAAAACACTAAATCAGCCACGTTAAGTTTATAAACAAGTATATTTCGCGTAAAATTGCGCCCTAACATAGTTATTATTTGAAGAGACAAGCATGCAAATTAGCAAAAATTCAGCAGTTGAATTTCATTACACCCTTAGCGAAGCGGGCGAGCAAATTGAAAGTAGCACAAACGAAGCGCCACTTACTTACATTCATGGCAGCGAAGGCATGCTTCCTGGTTTAGAAAAAGCACTTGAAGGCAAAGAAGCTGGCGAAAAATTTAGTGTAACTCTAGAGCCAAGTGAATCATACGGCGAGCGTGTTGATGACTTAATTCAGCGTATCCCGCTTAAGCATCTACAAGGTGATGTTAAAGTATGGAAACCTGGTATGACAGCAATGGTTAGCTCTAACCAAGGTCGTCATCAGGTTACTATTGTTAAGGTTGGTCGTTTTAACGCTGATTGTGATTTAAACCACCCATTTGCTGGTAAAACGCTAACGTTTGACGTTGAAGTTATATCAGTACGCGAAGCGACAAGTGAAGAAGTTTCTCACGGACACGTGCACGCTGAAGGCGGCTGTGGTCACTCTCACTAGTTAGCAATAAAGGAAGTAAGTATGTCTAAAGTTGCAGTAGTTACAGGTGGTACAAAAGGTATTGGCTTAGCCGTAGTAAAGCGTTTGCTAAATAATGGCTATGAAGTACATAACCTTGATATAGAGCTGAGCGAAATCGGTATATTTCATCAGTGTGATGTAAGTGATGTATCGGCGGTAAAAAGCTGTATCAACGCTATCTGTGAACAAAGCAAACGTATTGATGTACTTGTTTCTAATGCTGGAAAACACTTAAGCGCAAATATAGAAAGCACCGACGAGCAAACTCTCGATGCACTTTTTGCGCTTAATGTTAAAGGCGCTTATGCCGCAATACAAAGCGTATTGCCAAGCATGAAAGCGCAAAATGGCGGTGCTATTATATTAGTCGCTTCCGATCAGGCAATTATAGGTAAGCAAAACTCTTTTGCGTATAACCTAACAAAACATGCCCTTGCCTCAATGGCTAAAACAACAGCGCTTGATTACGCGGGTTTTAATATTAGAGCAAATGCGGTATGCCCTGGCACAATAGAAACCCCGCTATTTCATAACGCGATAGATGCGTACTGCGCAAAAAGTGGCGCAAACAAAGCTGAAATAGTTGTCGAGGAAGCAAGTCTGCAACCGCTTAACCGATTAGGTCAAGCCGATGAGGTTGCTGCCCTTGTAAGCTTTTTAGCAAGTGATGATGCCAGCTTTATTACTGGCAGCCTACAAAGTATTGATGGTGGCTACACTGCCCAATGAGTAATGTGCAATGAGCCTAAAAATTATTGACCCACACGTACACTTTTTTAATTTAGTAGAAGGTCAATACTCATGGCTACAAGGTGCTAACCCACCAGCGTGGCCTAACCTAGAAAAAATTAAACAACCAGTAAGTGCACAGCAACTTGTTAAAAGTACTGACTTTGAGCTAGTAGGGCTTGTTCATATAGAAGCCGGATTCGATAACACCTCCCCTATTAACGAGCTAAACTGGCTAGACTCGCATTTAAAAGGTATTCCATTTAAAGCCATTAGCTACAACCAAATTGACTCATCGGCTGATGAGTTTATAAACTCGTTAGAAGCTTTAGCCCATCTGAGTTTGTGTGGCATTAGAGATATAACCGAAGGTACTGACGCAAAGCGTTTATTAGATGCTAATAGCTTTAAAAACCTAACAACGTTATCAGATACCCGACTGCATTTTGAAGCTCAGTTTGATATTGAAAATAGCGAAATAACCAAACAAATAGCTTACTACGCTAAGCAGCTACCGCAACTTCAAATTATAATTAATCATGCAGGGTTGCCGAGTAATTTAAATGATTGGCGACAAGGTGTTGAGTTACTTGCTCAGCATGACAACATAGCAATTAAATTTTCTGGTTTTGAATTACTACAGCTCACCAGCGAGCAACAAGCAGCGTGTTTTAATTTTCTTTTTAATCACTTTGGACAGCAGCGCATTATGTTTGCTAGTAACTTCCCTGTGTGCCAAATAAATACAAGCTATAACACTCTATGGCACTGCCATAAGGCGTTATGCTCAAACGATAAGACATGGCATGACCTTAGCTATACAAACGCTAAGCACTACTACCAAGTGTAAGTAAAACTAGTTATATTAAACTCTCTTTTTATGATAATACGGCCAATTTATGAAAATGTACTTTTTACTAATCGTTGTATTTTCAGCGCTTCTTCTCAATGGCTGCATATCTCAAAATCCAGACCCGACACCTAAGCTGCAACATGCTCTACTGGCAAAGCCAAATAAAACAACGGTTAGCAAAGCAATTAAAACACTTGTACATATGCAAGAGACTCAATTAGCTGATGATGTATTTACTACCAGCAGCACAGTAACCCTTAGCAATGTAGATGGTAATAATATTATCGACACGCAAAGTCGCAATACACCCGATCAGTTTGAATTGATGATTAAAGGCAAGCAATGCTATATACGCCATCTCGATAGCAAAGCAACTATTGAACTTAAAGACGTGGAATGTAAAATCAACGAGTTATAACAAGCTTTACCTCCCGCCGAAAAAGTAAAAGCCGGTAAGTGACTATTCACTTACCGGCTTTTTAATGCATAACCTAAAGTTAGGTTAAAAGGCTATTATTTTATTTCTACGCGTTGAGAACGCATAACAATCTCATCGTTTAATTCAATACCTAACCCAGGCTCTTCTGACACTTCAAAGAAACCATTTTTAGGTTGTGGGTCTTGTAAACATAACTCGCGGTTCCACTTTTTAATCGCATAAGTGTGGTGCTCATGAATCAAAAAGTTAGGGATAGCCGTTTCTAAGTGCAGTGATGCTGCCGTTGCAACAGGCCCGCCACATACGTGAGCTTGAATACGCACATCAAAAATATCAGCGTAATCACACACTTTTTTGGTTTCGGTAAAACCACCACATAAACCAATATCAGGTTGTAGAACATCAATACTTTGATCTTCTAAGTACGGGCGCACACCCCAGCGATTATACAAACGTTCACCACCAGCAATTGGCACATTAACTTTATCTGCTACTTTTGCATGTAATGAATGGTTTAAATAGTTAACTGGCTCTTCAAAGTACATACAGTCAAATTCTTCTGCAATTTCACCCAACTGAATGGCGGTTGTAACACCCGGTAAACTGTGGCATTCGAAAATAATGTCTACTTCGTCGCCTACTGCTTCGCGAATAGCTTGCATACGCGCACGGTATAGCTTCATTTCAGTACGTGAGATTATTTTTGTACGGTCGTAATAAGTATTGCCGTCTTTATCGTACTGAATTGGATCTACTTTTACTGCATCGTAACCTTCGGCCATCGCCTTTAAAGCCGCTTCTGCATATTCTTGCGGCTGTACGAGCGCTTTAAATTCGCTATCCCAGTCGAACTGTAATTGCGAAGCGTAAGTGCGTAGTTTGTCGTTAACTTTACCGCCTAACAATTGATATACAGGTAAACCAAGCGCTTTACCTTTTATATCCCAAAGTGCGGTATCAATTGCGCTCATTGCAGCATATACAACAGGTCCGCCGCCTAAACCCCAAAAGCTTTCACGTAACATACGAGACCATAGTTTTTCTGTTTGAAACGGGTCGTGGCCGATTAAAAAGGCGTCGGCCATTTCTTTAATCATAGCCGCTGCAGCACTGTGACCTAAATCGTATGCAAGGCCCGCTTCGCCAACACCACTAATACCTTCGTCAGTATGAATACGTACAAACACAGGTGTCCAAGAAGGTCTATCAGGACAGTGAATATCAAATACTTCAACGCGATTTACTTTCATTAAAATTCCTTATTAACCGCTATGGGTTATTTTGCAAAACTAGGGTCAAGTCGATACGCTTTACGTAACATCGCAGGCCACGCAAGTTGCCCGCCAGTGCTGCCGCTGTGTACTACGTTTGCTTGATTATAAATATTGTCGATTATAGGTTGCGGTACTTCAATCACCTCTTGCAAGCTTGATTGTAGCGCTAATTGAATTTCACACGCTCGCTGTAAATCATAAAAGCGCATAAACGCATCGCCTACCGTTGGGCCTACCGTTAAGCCACCGTGGTTTACCAATAACATATGGTTAGTACTGCCCAAATCATCTTGCAGCACTTTTCGCTCGTCGTCGTTTACTGCAAGCCCTTCGTAGCCATGATAAGAAAGTGATGGCAGTGAAAACATTGAATATTGGCTAAGCGGTAATAAACCATTTTTTTGTGTAGCGACTGCGATTGTTTCTTTGGTATGAAGGTGAATAACACAATGAGCGTCTTCGCGTACCTCATGAATCGCACTGTGAATAGTAAAACCAGCAGGATTAATACTAAATGGCGTATCGTCAATAATGTTACCGTCTAAGTCGACCTTTACTAAATTAGACGCAGTTACTTCATCAAAGGTTAAACCAAAGGCATTCACTAAGTAATGATCGGTGCCAGGCAAACGTGCTGATAAATGCGTATAGATCAAATCCCCCCAACGAAAGTGCTCTACCAGTCTGTAACACGCAGCTAAATCAATACGCAGTTGCCACTCTTGTGCCGATACTTTATTTTTTAAATCGAGTTGGGGTAAATCAAACATAATAAGCCTTTTAAAAACGTACATTATTAACCTGTACGAACAGATGTTTAGAAGTCTAAAGCAGTCTCTATTTTATAGCAAACACCAAACAAAACAGCCACACTATTGTGTGGCTGTTTGTAAAACTAAAATACCAATTGTATTAAAATGGTATAACTGCGTAAATTATTTTACGTTAGCTAGGTAATCTGCAATTGCTTCAAACTCTTCATCAGTTACCGTTGCAACCATTGCTTTCATAGCCATGGTCATACCGTTATTACGTGCACCTGACTTAATATCTTTCATTTGCGCTACTAAATAATCTTTGTTTTGACCGTTTAGTTTAGGGTACATACCCATAATTGGTGCTTTACCTTCAGCGCCATGACAAGTTTGACAATTTTTAGCGGTATAGAGTGCAGCGCCATCGGCAGCAGCTGCATTAAACGAGAAGCTTGCGGCTAAAGTAATGCCCGCGCCTAATAGTAGTGTTTTCATCTTGCTCATTGTATTTACTCTTCTTTTTTGACGGTTAGAAAAACTGTTCTATTGATTGTAGTAAACAATCAAATAAAAAGCATACGTACGAAACGACGCTAGACGATCAACTTAACCAAAAACCGCTAACTCGTTTCTGTCTCACTTTTATATACTTTAGCAAATAAAAATGAGCTTACCCTTAATGGACTATTACCACACTATATCATCTGGTACTTCAAAGTCTGCGTACGGGTCATCTTCATCTTTTGGTTTGTTTTCTGGCTCTACATGAAAAACAATATACTTTTCGTCAACTTCAGCCACTTTGCGTGCTGGTTCGTCGTCTAATACGTAAAATTGCCCTTCTAGTACACAAATAGCTAAACGACCGCCCGATAACGCTTTTTGCGTTTTCTCGTTTACGTCGATATTTTTTACTTTATTTTGATAAGTAAAATTAAATGTGCGCTCACCACGAATAGCGTCTTGGTTGTGGTGCTCTAAAATTTGTTTAACACGCGCTTCTTGCTCGCGCTGCTTTAAGCTTACTTGGCGTGTTTGGTTAAGCTCTTCAGCTTTTTTTTGCTGCTCTAGCTTGGTTTGTTGAATATGCTTTTGCAGATCACTTGGGTTGCTAGTAGCCCCTTTCTTTTGCTTTTTTTGTTGCTTACGCTTTTCTGATTTAGCAACTTTAGCATTATGCGATGTTGTTAATCCTGCTTGAAGCAATTGGTCTTGTAATGAACCCATGGCTTTGTTCCACTAAAAACTAATATTATCGCTATTTTAATCACCAACGAGTTCAAATAACAGCGCTATCGACATTAATCTAGCAAACTAGTTAAAACAAACCATGATATAGCGCAATGACTATGGTTTTAATTATGAATTAAAAACAATTTTTAATACAATGCCACGCAACCAATCAGCAAATGCACAAGCCATATAATGCGTTTACCTCATCTACTCGTTTGCTCGGTATTTATATTTTTTGTGCTTTATGCACCGCAACCCCTACTTAGCCTTTTTGCGAGCGAATTTAATGTAGCACCTGCGGTAGCTGGCAGCTTAATGACTGCAACTATGCTGCCCTTAGCCATTGCCCCGCTCGTTTATGGTTTATTTTTAGCAAAAATAAATCCATTACTTATATTACGTATTGCAATGGTGCTTTTAGGCCTTAGCTGCTTACTTTTTATTTATGTACCTAGCTTTGAGCTTTTATTATTAGTCAGATTTTTACAAGGTCTAACGCTCCCCGCAGCTTTAACAGCAATGACTAGCTATATAGGTATGAGTTATAGCGCTGATACACTTCAAAAAAACATGACCCTATATATTGGTAGCAGTATAGTTGGTGGTTACTTTGGTCGTGTGCTCGCAGCTTTGTTTAGCGACTTATGGAATTGGCAGAGCTTTTATTACGTAATTGCTTTTATGCTTATTTTTTTAGCTTTAACAATCAAACATTCTCAATTTTCGAACCCAGCAACAAAGTCTCAGCTTTCACCACTGGACTACATTAAACAGCTTAAAGAAGGGGCTATCCTTAAAGTGTACGGTGCCGTTTTTTGTATGTTTTTTTGCTTTGCTGCACTACTTAATTACTTACCGTTTATATTACAAAACACGTTTTTAATTACCAATACTCGTGACATAGGTTTAGTTTACAGTGGTTATTTAGTTGGTGCCCTCGCCTCGATTGCTGCACCTTGGTTACTTAAAAAAGTCCCTTCGCCTTGGCATTTATTAACTGCGGTATTTAGTTTTTATAGTGTGAGTATTATTTTATTAATGAGCCACCAGCTTAGCTTATTTTTAATCGCATTTACTTTGTTTTGTGGCGCTATGTTTGTGATTCACTCAACTGCCGCACCGCTCGTTAATAAAATAAGTAAAGCCCCGCCAAGCGTAACCAATGGCGGATATGTATCGTTTTATTACAGTGGTGGGGCATTGGGGTCGTTATTACCCGGTGTGGTATACCAACATCATGGGCAAACAGCGTTTATGTTTACGCTGCTCGCGGTTTGCTTATGCGGTTTATCGTTAATTATGTGGGCTTATTTTGAGGGTAAAAATACAACGCGCGGTTGATGCTTTGTGTGATTAAAAAATGTTTCTAAATCAGCTTTACTAAGCAACCATGTTTGGGTGTTTTCAAACGGATGACAATGAAACAAATTACCACCCCAAATATCTTGATCGACCCATAAGCTCACTTCGTTTTGCTTATCATTTAAAAGAGCCAACATAGATACACACCCAGGAGCCACTTTTAAATACGTTGCTAAGCGTTCACTCGATGCAAACCCTAAACGCGAAAGCCCTTGTTGCTTTGATAGTGCCTTTAAATCGAGTTGCTTATTGTGCGCTGTAATAACTAAAAAGTGTCGCTTGCCTTCGTTATCGCGTAAAAATAGGTTTTTAAGACGAGTACCTGGGCGCTCAATCATAAACTCATCAGCCGCTAAGCTAGTATGTAGCGGCGGATGTTCTATTGCATCGTAAGTAATATTTAGGTCCACTAAAAGCTCTGCTAACTTAGTTTTATCAGCCAACATATTACAAGCAACGTCCTCTTAGCTGTACGCTCAAATCTCGCCATAAAACATCATTAACTTCATGTTTGTTATCGCAATACTCACGCTCTTTTAGCTCTTGATTTAATAATTCAACTGCTTGATCTTCTAGCTGCAACTTCAGAATGCTCGACTCTTCAAAATGCTCTTTCTCTATATACTGCTTAACCTCACCACGGCTTGGTCTATTGTTAGGACCACGGTCTAGGTTAAAGTTTTCACGATGCTTAGCTTTTACCGAAACAACATAAGCAAAAAGCTTATTGCCTTGCTCATCTTGCTTTTCGTGAAACTGTTTATTATTTATTTCAAAAGGCGGCTCATCATTTGAGGCACAGCCAGCGAGTAAAACCATAAGCGCTAGAACACATTTTTTCATTGTTTTTTATCGTTTTAGTTTTGAATTAAGCCGAGTCTAACAAAAATTGACGTAAACAGTGAAAATTTACGAAAAAATACTTGACCAAATTTATAAAAAAACTTAAAGTTCGTCCCGCTTGGAACTCAGCAGTCAAGCAGTTACATTATATGTAATTTAGGAATGTGGGGCTATAGCTCAGCTGGGAGAGCGCCTGCCTTGCACGCAGGAGGTCAGCAGTTCGATCCTGCTTAGCTCCACCACTTTCCTACTCCTTTTCAAATTCGCTCTACTCTTCTATTTTTCCATTGTTTTTATTATTTTTTGACACCCTACTATTCTAGTTTTTCATTTTATATAATTTTAAATTTATCCATTCAACTTGTGTCTTTACAAGTTCTTAGCTATACATAATGTCACACATTAGTACTTTAGGCTTAACATGGACATACCTAAGCGTTCAACGCTAAAAAAGCTAGCTGCAATAGGTTTAACAGCTGGTGCAATAACACATGCGCCTTATGTTTTTGCTCGAAAAAAAGTCACATTAAGAGTGCTTGGTACGCATGTAACACTCCAAGAGGCTATCCGCAAACAAGCGATGAGTGACTTGGGTATTAATATAGAATTTACTCCCGCAGGCAGCGCTGCTGTTTTGCAAAAGGCATCAATGGACCCTAGCTCCTTTGATTTATACGAACAATGGTCAAACAGCATTAATGTGCTTTGGGATGCAGGTTCTATACAGCCAATAGAAAAAAAACGACTCACCTACTTTAACGAGATAAATCCACTTACTAAAACGGGAAAACTAACCGAAACTGCAAGTATTGGTGCAGGTGATGCTCCCTATAAATTATTAAATGTTCAACCCGATGGCACATTAAGCTCACAAGAAAGCGATCATATTAGCTTTTTACCTTATGTGCATAATGTTGACTCTTTTGGTTACAACACCGATTTTATTAAGCCCGGTATAGCATACGAAACCGAAAGCTGGAGTTGGCTGCTTGATGACGAGAACAGAGGTAAAGTAGCTATCGTAAATGCGCCTACCATTGGACTCTTTGACCTAGCCCTAGCAGCGCAAAGTAAAGGGCTTATAAAATTTAAAAATATAGGTGCGATGACTCGCCCAGAACTTGATAGATTGTTTAGTATATTACTCGACTTTAAACGCCAAGGTCACTTTAGTGGCTATTGGAACTCGGTTCCTGAGTCGATTGAATTTATGAGAAGTAAGCGAGCCCATATAGAAAGTATGTTTTCGCCTGCCGTCTCTGCGTTAAACAGCCAAAATATTAATATTCGTTTTGCCGCGCCAAAAGAAGGCTACCGAGGCTGGCATGGTGTTATGTGTTTATCGTCACAAACACAAAGTAGCGTAAAAGATGCAGCTTACGATTATATGAATTGGTGGCTTTCAGGCTGGCCTGGTGCATTTATTGCTCGCCAAGGTTATTACATTAGTAACCCACAACGCTCTAAACTACTCTTATCGCCGGCCGAATGGGATTACTGGTACGGTGGAAAAGCAACAAACATAGACTTATTAAATACAAATGGCGACGTAGCTATTAAAGCTGGTGCGCAACGTAATGGTGGTAGTTACTATAAACGCTTTAGCAATGTAGCAGTATGGAATACAGTTATGCCAACCTATGACTACAGTCTACAAAAATGGTATGAGTTGATTAGCCGATAATGATAATAAATTCAATTAAATCAAAAATAATATTAGCTTTGTGTTCGCTGATTGGATTACTTCTTTTACAAAGCTATTTGTTTAACTATTCGCAAACGTCCTTACTTAACTTGCAAAAGTCGCAGCATAACGCGCTTATTCAAAGTGAAGCTGTGAATCACTTAGAAAACGATATTATTTCCCTGCAAGGGCATGCAGTTTCATTTATTGACAATGCAAATGAAAATACGATTACCAAATTTAATTTTTATTTAAATAAGGCAAATCTAAATCTCGAGCAGCTAAAAACAAACACTCAAAACCAGACCCCTGAGTATCAAAACTCACTAATACGCCTTGGCGAGTATCTAAATAATTACCAAGATACATTTGGCCAAGTTGTCGTAAACAGACAAAAACGCGAACACCTTTACACTACTCAGTTCAAACAGCCTATTGATGACCTACAGGTAACAATTAGTGATTTAGAAGGGTCTTCAAACAATGATAATAAAGTTATTTTTAACGATGTTTTACTCACAATAAGTAATTTAAAACACGCAATTATAAGCTATCTCTATAAACCTAATTTTGATGAAGCACAAAATGTAAAACAAAACTTAAATCACTTACATAAAAAACTAACGAGCACCTCTGTAATAAATGAATCCCTCTCCAATAAAACAACAAGCTTAAAACAAGCTTATAACCAACTTGTATTACTCACCCGTAGCTACACTTTTTCTGTAAATGTAGTGCTTACAGGCATAGAAAACGAATTGCTGTATTTAACTAATGAAATTAAAAATATAGAAAAAAATAAACTAACCGAAACAGAAGAGCTACTAAGTAGCCACTTAACAAAAAATACAGAACAGGCAAATATATTTGCCGTTTTAATTATGTTAATCATTTTATTATTAAGCTATTTTATTTTTAGATCGGTTATAAAACCGATTACCCAGCTCACTTTATTACTTAAAGACATGAATAACGAAAAGCCAGTAACCATTTCAAATACCAGCCAAAATCAAACTGAAATAGCGTCGGTAATAAAAGCAGCCAACGCTTTATATTTAAAAAATAAGCAAACCAAAGAGCTACTCAATGAAACCCGCGTATTAAATTCCCAAATGGAAGCAATGAATGCCGACCTGACGAGTGCTATGGAGCAAACTGATAAAGCCAATAAAACAAAAATAGATTTTGTAGCCAATATGAGTCATGAACTTCGCACCCCAATGAATGGTATATTAGGTATGTTGCAACTTTTACAAAGCAGCGAGCTTCCCTCAAGGCAAAAACACTACGCAGATAAAGCTTTTTCAAGTGCTCAAAATTTATTGCAGATTTTAAATAATATTCTGGATTTTTCTAAACTAGAATCAGACAAAGTTCAGTTAGAGCAAATCCCGTTTACCTTACATACTATAGTTTCTAACGTTCAAAATTTATTCTCAACAAATGCTAAGCAAAAAGGCTTGTTATTAAACTTTACTTTACACGTTGATGCAGGGCTTGAACTTATTGGCGATCCAATGCACTTAAGTCAAATAATAAATAACTGTGTAGGTAACGCAATTAAGTTTACTGAGCATGGTGAAATATCATTAATTATAGAAGCGACATCTCAACACGAAAAAACAATAAACCTTCGCTTTAGTATAAAAGACACGGGTATTGGGATGACTGAAGAGCAATCAAAAATTATATTCCAGTCTTTCTCGCAAGGTGATTCAAGCACAACAAGAAAGTATGGTGGGACTGGTTTAGGACTCACTATAAGCAAACAATTAACTAAATTGCTGGGCGGAGATATACAAGTAAGGAGCACGATTAATCAAGGTAGCGAGTTTTTCTTTACTCTACCCTTTACTTTATCTGAGCAACAAAAGCTTAAAAAACACGCCTTATTAATTAGCCCTGATAATGACCAAATTAAAAAATTAATGGACTTACTAAGTGATATAAATATAACGACAGAAACAACACAAGAACCATTAAGAGCCATTGCAAAAATGTCTCAGCCTAGTAGCCCATTTAGTATTGTAATAATGTCGATAGAAAAAAAAGAGCTCAACGATAACTTTATTTTACAACAACTGTACGCTCAAAATAAAAACGTTAATGAAAAATTGACACTGATTTTATTAATTACCGATGAAGAGTCTCCTGAGCCAATTGCAAAAAATGAAAATATAGACATTATAATTATTGGTAATAAAAATAGTGAAGTTGAAATTTTAAGAAAGCTTTCACCAAATAATTTCAAAGAAAAGCAATTAAAGCCTCACCCTAAATTCTCGGGTTTTAATGCATTAGTTGTTGATGATAATAGAATTAACCAAGAAATAGCCTCCGCCCTTTTAGCAAAATTAGATATGACCGTGATCATTGCTGATAATGGACATGATGCATTAGATAAAATAGAGATAAATGACATCGATATTATTTTTATGGATGTTCAAATGCCAGTTATGGATGGGCTTGAAGCAACAAGCATATTAAGAGAGCGAGGCTACAAAACTCCCATAATTGCAATTACGGCAGCCGCAGATCCTAATGATAAAAAAGCAGCGTTTAGAGCGGGTATGGATGACTTTTTAGTAAAACCGATTATTTTTGATGCGCTTTACGAAAGTATAGAAAAGCATCTGCAAAGTAGCGAATCTCTGAGCACTATAAACCTGCCTTTAGCAAAAGAAAACCTAGAAAACAATGACGAATTGTTAGCTAAATTATTTACTCAGTTTGTCAACGATTACAATGACTTTTCGATTAAAGCTGATATATTAATCAAAAATGGAGAGTTAGAAAGCTTAATTCGACTAGTACATACACTCAAAGGCTTGGCCGGCACATTAGGCTTTGAGCTACTGCAACAAAGTGCGCAAAGTGTTGAGAAAAGCTTAATAGATAAGAAAAGTATTAATTTATCTCATTTTAATGAGCAATTAATACTTACACTTTTTGCTGTAAAACAATTTTTGATAGCTTACAGCTTTAAAAAAGAACATATACAGCAACATGAACTAGAAAACGAAGACTCAGTTATTGATAATATATACTCATTAGCATTAACGGCTCGCCCCGTACCTAGCAGTTTGATTAGACAGCTAGAAATGAATCAATATGAGAGAGACCACTCTCTATTTAAGCTCAAAGAAGCAATTGATCATTTTAACTACGCGTTAGTAATTGAGCTTATTGATAAGTATAGAAACGATAATAAAAATTAGGCATAACCACTAACCTGAACTAGATTAATATTGTAAAGAACGCAGAGAAGGACAGATAGTGCATTCAAATTACCTCGCAAACAATAATGGATTAACCACAGAACAAAAGCATAAACCTTTAATTCTTATTGTTGATGACGAACCTAGTAATTTACACGTATTAGTAGAAGGACTTTTAACTGACTACGATGTACGTATTTCTACTAGTGGTGAGCAGGCTTTGATCTTTATTGAGTCAACTCGGCCTGACTTGATTTTATTAGACATAATGATGCCTGGCATGGACGGCTACGAAGTATGTAATATACTCAAAGCGAAACAAAATACCAAAGGCATCCCCGTCATATTTGTAACTGCGCTTACCGAGGAAGAGTCTGAAGAAAAAGGCTTTGCTATGGGCGCAATTGACTACATACACAAACCTTACAAGCTAGCGCTCGTTAGAGCACGCATTCGCACTCATATTACCGCTCAAGGCATGCTAGATAGGCTTATAGAAAAAAACTTTGACCTGCACGACAAACTACTTGAAATAGAGTCACTGGCGAAAGAGTTAAGTCAGCGTGAAGAAGAATTAAAAGAACTCTCCTCAAAACAAAAGTTATTTTATCAAGCCCTAACGGGAACCGCTGATGGCGTTGTTATTACCGACAGTAACGGAAAAATTATTGCCGTAAACCCTTCATTTTGCCGGATTACAGGTTACTCTGAATCTGACTCCCTGCAAATGCAGTTGCACGATATTAAACAAAATAACCACCCTAGTATTAGCTTTGATCAAGTATGGCATCATGCAAACCAAGCAGGATATTGGAGTGGAGAGCTAGTAACCAGACGAAAAAATGGCGAGCTTTATCCTGAGTTATTAACTCTTAGTATGGTAAGAGGCGAGCAAGATACCAACGTGCACTATATTGGTGTATTTAGTGATATTTCTAGCGTTAAGATAACGCAAGAAAGAATTCACTACCTCACATGGCATGATGAACTTACAGGTTTGCCCAACCGAAATGGTTTTTTAAAGCAGTTGGAGCAGCAACTTCAGGTTTGTAGTACCGAAAATAGTTATGCCTATATTTATATTATTGACATAGACAGCTTCCACTCAATAAATGATGGATTAGGCCTACTCGCTGGCGATAACATTTTAAAAGAATTAACTAAACGAATTCATTCTAAGGTGAATAAAAAAGATGTTATTGCTCGCTTAGGCAGTGATGAATTTGCAGTACTGTGTACAGTTGAAAAAGGCGTTGGCAGGATCAGAGCCCAAGCTATGGCTGAAAATAAAGCCCAAGAACTGATCATAAGTGTAAACCACCCCTTTGTCGTTGATGAACAAGACGTTAGCTTAACAGTAAGTATTGGCACGTATATTTTTCCTCGGGAAGATCAGTGGGAAAGTGCTATAGAAACAATCCGTAACTGTGAGGCGGCTTGTTACAAAGCAAAAGAAAAAGGCGGTAATAGAGTTACCTTTTTTGATACTTCGTTTGGCGAGCAAGCAAAACGCCGTTTTGAAATAGAACAAGATTTACGTAAAGCAATCTCAAATAATGAGTTATCCCTATATTTACAATCCCAATTTGACCGAAGCCAAACCCTTAAAGGGGCTGAGGTTTTATTAAGATGGGAGCATCCTCAAAAAGGCTTCATTAGCCCTGGTGAGTTTATATCTATAGCCGAAGAGTCAGATATAATTTATGACTTAGATTGCTGGGTAACTTCAAATGCACTTGAAATATTAACGCAACTTAGTAAAACTCATCCTGAGTTAAACCTATCAATTAATGTAAGTGGCAGGCACTTTCATGAAGCGCGCTTTTTAAGCTTTATTAGCCAACAAATAAAGCAACATAGCATTAATCCTCAGCAACTCACTATTGAGATAATTGAAGGTACATTGCTTAATCACATGGAAGCGGCTATTGAGGCTGTTCACTTTCTCAAGAAGCTAGGTATTAGGGTATCAATTGATGACTTTGGTACTGGATATTCGAGTTTAACTTATCTTAAACAATTACCCATACAAGAACTAAAAATTGACCGTTCTTTTGTATTGGAAGCACCGACTGATAATAACGATAAGTTGATTATTGATATGATTGTAAGCTTAGGCCGTTTATTTGAACTCGAGATAGTTGCCGAAGGTGTAGAGAATCAGTCCCACTTTGATTTATTGCAAGAATATCCAGAAGTTATTCTTCAAGGCTATTATTTACACAGGCCTGAACCTGCAAGCGACTGGCTTGAAAAACTAAATTAATTACAGAGTAGTCTGAAAAAACAAAAAAGCCGAGTATTTCCATACTCGGCTTTTTAATGAAATTAAGCTTTAGCGGTTACTCGCGAACTTGGCCTTCACCATTCACTAAGTACTTCTCAGTAGTCAGTGACTCAAGTCCCATAGGGCCGTATGCATGAAGCTTAGAAGTTGCTATACCAATCTCTGCGCCTAGACCCAGCTGTGAGCCATCAGAAAAGCGAGATGATGTATTAACCATAACTACAGAAGCATCAACACTACGCTGGAATAACTCTGCAGCGGCTGCGTTCTTAGTGCAAATTACTTCAGTGTGGTTTGAACCAAACTGTGCAATGTGTTCAACCGCTGCCGTAAAGTTTGGTACAACGCGAATAGCGATTTCTAGGTCTAGATATTCTTCACCAAATTCGTTATCGGCTAACACAGTTGCATTATCAAAGTATTTAGCTGCAAAGCTGTCAGCATTTATTTTTACACCTTCTTGGCGTAATACAACTGCGCACAGATTTAAAAACTCATCTGCAACATCTTGATGAACTACTAAGCCCTCAAGTGCATTACAAACACCGGTACGCTGCGTTTTACCGTTAAGTAGTAAGTTAAGCGCAATTTCTAGGTCTGCATCTTTATCTACATATAGATGACAAACGCCTTTGTAATGCTGAATTACTGGGATCGTGCTGTTTTCAGTAACAAAGTTAATTAAGCCTTCACCGCCACGTGGAATTATTAAGTCAATGCTTTCACGTTGCTGCATTAATTCCATTAATAGTGCACGATCTGGATCTGGAATCACTGAAATAAGTGATACTGGTAAGTTATGCTTTTCAAGTACGCTGTGCATTACACTTGCGATAGCTTGCGAACTTTTAAGTGCTTCTTTACCGCCACGTAAAATTACGCCATTACCTGATTTAAAACATAATGCGCCAGCGTCTGCTGTTACATTTGGGCGTGCTTCGTAAATCATACATACAACGCCAAGAGGTACGCGCATTTTACGAATTTTAATGCCATTTGGACGCTCTGTAATATCACGTAGCTGACCAACAGGATCGTCCAGGCTTACGATTACTTCAATGCCTTCTGCCATTGCTTCAATACGCTCATCGTTTAGCGTTAAGCGGTCGATCATTGAAGCTGCTAAGTTATTGTCGCGTGCTGCGCTTAGGTCACTTTCGTTTTCTTTGATTATAAATGCTTTTTGCTCTCTTAGTGCCGCTGCCATTTCAACTAGTACTTGATTTTTAGTCTCGGTATCGAGTAAAGCAAGTGTATGGGCAGCTTTAGCTGTCTGGCGTGAAATGTCCGTAATTAAACTCATGACTTCTCCAATAATGCGATATGTTTTTCAGATATAACTGGTCCAATTGAATCCTGCATTTTTTCGCTGAATTCACTCTGTTCGTTGTCTGCAATAAAGTTTAACAAACAGCTACTATAATTTGCGGTCGCTTTAGCTAAACGCGTACCGTCTTCACTACGTACTAAAATGGTATCACCAACAGCAAATTCACCATGGACTTCCATGATTTCATCACCGCGAATACATCCACTTTCACCTTCAAGGGATTCATCAAATGATCCATCAACAACAACTTCACCTTGCTCATTTGCTGTGTGTGTCATCCAATGTACAGAATCTTGCATCGGTTTTTCGTACGGTAAAAATACGCTACCAGGATTTTCCCCAGCTAGCAGTTTCGTAAATGTTTCTTCTTTAAAGCCGTTTATAATATAAGTCGCGATACCATGTGACGTTGCTTTTTCTGCCGCTTCTATTTTGGTTTTCATGCCACCAGTACCAACAGCACTTGTAGCACATCCTGCCATAGCATAAATAGATTCATCAATTGATTTTATTTCAGGCAGTAACACCGCATCATCATGTAAGTTAGGGTTTTTATCATATAACCCATCAACGTCTGAGAATATTAATAAAGCATCGGCATCGGCTGCTGCTGCGACCATTGCTGATAAGTTGTCGTTATCACCCACTCTTAAGTCGTCGGTAGTTACAGCATCATTTTCATTAATGATAGGAAAAACACCATGCTCAAGTAAAGTAAACACTGTTTCGCGAATACTTTGGTAACGCTCGCGGTCACGTAAATCGCCGTGCGTTAATAATAGTTGCGCAGATGGAAAGTCAAAAAAGCGGTCCCACATGGCGATCATTTCTGTTTGGCCTGCTGCTGCCATTGCTTTTTTCATCACCACAGAGCGAGGTTTGTCTGATGGGAATAAATGCGCTCCAGCCGCTACAGAACCCGATGATACTAAAATGACCTCGATTCCACGGGCACGACAACGAACAATGAACTGTGCGATGGTTAATATGTAACGCGAACGGCAGCCATCTTGATCTGGTGCAATTAATGCACTACCTACTTTAAGTACGATACGTCGCCAATTTAACTTTTGCATAAATGCTCAACTTTCCATTTTATCTGCGCTCATCTTAATTAGACGAGCTAAAACTAAGTAGCTAGGTTTAAAACATAGCTTCGAATTTTTCTTTTCATTTAGGCAACACTTTTTTACACACACGCAAAAACCATATCTAAAACAAGAAGCTTAGATTTGAGGTTAAGTAAAAGTAGCAACAACCCAATAATATTGAGCAGCACTAATCAAAAAATTTAAAAGTGTTGTTTATGCATCGCTGTAAAAAGCTGTGTGTGGCTTTTTTATTAACAACATACATAGAGCCTCTAAAGTCTGATACACCAACAGATAGGGTGAAGACCAAAGGACCGAGATTTAACCGCCACGATGGGGGGCTAAATATTGAAAGTAATAGTTCAACTCAAACCTTTATTTACTTAAATAATTAAATAAACTTGTTTGGCAAAACCATACCAAGAATTCGGCAAATGATATTTTGTAATGCTCTAATACTAGAAACATCACTAACACATGATTATAAAGATTAAAAATGACGTTAAGATTAACAAGCCTGTTTTATCTTCAATAAACTTCGTTAGATGACTAATTATTAGAACACGAAGCATAATACACCAAATACCCCTTTAAAATCAAGGTTAAAATTCGAACTAAGTTAATACGAAACACTCATACCCTTTATATTGTTATTAAAATTCAATAAATTAAACAATTAATACACTTTAAAATAAGGTGGCTAAGTTCTCGCTAAATAATTTAAGCCTACTAATCTTTTATAAGCAGCTAAAATTGATTAGTAATATTTCAGTTTCCGGTGTATACCCCTGTATTAATAATTAACAAAAGTTATACTTTCTAAACATATCGTCATAAATAAGGAATTCTTAATCTATGTCAGCAATTTACATAGCCGGTATCGCACTTTGCTCTGTGCTTGCCCAATGGGTCGCGTGGGCTTTTAGAGTACCCGCTATTCTTTTTTTATTGCTTACTGGTCTTTTACTTGGACCATTTAGTGGTGTTTTAGACCCTGATGCACTTTTAGGTGATTTACTGTTTCCAGTAGTATCACTAAGCGTTGCCATCATTTTATTTGAAGGTTCCTTAACTCTGCATTTCAGAGAATTAAAAGGGATAGGAAAAGTTGTAAGGAATCTCTGCTCAATCGGTATGCTTACTACCTGCATTATTATTAGCTTAAGCGCCTACTGGTTGCTTGAGCTCAATTGGCGTGTTGCTGCGGTACTAGGCGCAGTACTCGTTGTTACTGGCCCTACCGTTATAGCACCGCTATTAAACTCAATGCGTCCAACACAAGACATAGACCGCATACTTCGCTGGGAAGGTATTGTAATAGACCCAATTGGCGCATTATTTGCTGTATTGGTATTTGAAGCTGTAATGCTTGTAGGCCAAGGCGAAGTATTTAGTCATACTATTATTGCTTTAGTTAAAACCCTGGGTGTTGGTTTAAGTATTGGTGTTGCTGCAGGTTGGCTAACAACCCTATTAATGCGTCGCGAGTGGCTGCCATTTGAATTACATAAGTTTGGAATTTTAGCACTAGTCCTTATTAGTTTTTCTGTATCAAACTATTTAAGCCATGAATCAGGCTTATTAGCAGTAACTGTATTTGGTATTTGGCTTGCGAACCAAGACGATTTAGAAATAGATTCTGTACTTGAGTTTAAAGAAGACTTGTCGATGATATTAATATCAACGCTGTTTATTTTACTTGCAGCACGTTTACAGCTTTCTGATTTGATGATGCTCGACAGCGATGTATTTATATTTTTAGCTATTGTGCTTTTTGTTGCACGCCCACTGTGTATTGCTATTTCAACCTTTGGTACTGACTTACCAATGAAGTCTCGCTTGGTACTTGCCTGGATTGCTCCACGCGGTATAGTTGCCGCAGCCGTTGGGTCGGTATTTGCACTAAGTATGATGGAAGCTGGCGTTGCTGATGCTGAAAAGATGGTGCCACTTATATTTACGGTGATCATCATTACGGTTGTGCTGCAAAGCTTAACAGCCATCCCTGTTGCCAAGCTATTAGGTGTACGCCAACCATCGCCAAACACAATATTAATTATTGGTGCAAACCATGTATCGCGTGCAATTGGACGTGGCTTACAAGAGCAGAATATTCCGGTTCACCTTTCAGATCCTGCATGGGAAAACTGCAGAATGGCACGTATGGATGGCTTAGCTTGTTATTATGGTAACCCGCAATCAGAGCATGCTGAACGCTACTTACCTCTAACAACTATTCGCAGTGTCTTAGCGCTATCGCCAAACCGTCATCATAATGCGCTAGGCGTTCAATACTTTTCGCATTTACTTAATGAAAAAAATGTATTTTCGCTTCGCTCATCAACGTCGCATGCTAAAGCAAATAAAGACAGTGCAACGTTTTTATCTAGACAAATATTGTTTGGCGACGAAGGCTCATACGCACGTTTGAGCAGTATCATAGCTAAAGGCGGTAAGGTTAGTTCAACACGTATCTCGGATGAGTTTAGCTGGGAGCAATACCTAGAAATGAACCCTGAGGCTATCCCTTTGTTTATTCTTAAAGGTGATAAAGACAGCGACGACGATACGCCAATTAAGCTAAGACCGTTTACAATCAACATGGAAAAACCGCCGCAAGAAGGCGAGCGTGTTGTTGCATTACAGCCGCCTAAAATGTCAGTCTTAAAAGACCCGCAAACAAAGGCTAAAGAAGAAAGTTAAACACTTTTATTACCTGTAAAAACTGAAAAACCCTAACTTAAAAAGTTAGGGTTTTGTTTTTTAAGAGCCATTAAATAGGAAGGCGAGCTCGCGCAACCACACTATCTGGCATTTTTTGCGCTAACTTAGTCAGCGCTCGCTCAATTTTTTTATGAGTCGCTTTATCTGCGACCATAGAATTAAATAGCCAACGGTATGCATCTTCAAAATCACGCGGGCTGCCATAGCCATCATTAAATAATTTAACCAAACGTAGTTGTGCTTTTAAATTGCCTTGCGACGACGCTTCACGCAAATACGTAATTGCCATTGCTTTATCTTGCTGAACTAAACGCCCGGTGTCGTAGTAACGCCCTAACTGCTCTAGCGCTGCCGCTAAGCCTTGTTCAGCCGCTTTTCGCATGTAATACACACCTAACTCTACATTACGATCCACGCACACGTTATAAGCCAGCATATCGCCGTATAAAAATTGATAAGACGGCAATGCCATTTTATTGGCTCGTGCTTCTATATCTTGCACTAACTGGCAATCATCTGCCTTCACCCGCGCTAAATGCGTATTTTTATTTATTAACGCAATTAGCTCAGATTCTGTATACAGCGGTACAGCAGCAGGGCTTTCTGTAGCTAAGCTGTTGGTTGCTATAAATAAAGACAGCGGAATTAATGAAAGCCTTAATACGCAATTACGGTAAAATAAACGCATGCTCACCACTTATAAAAATAAACTTATTAAAATATATACAAAGATCGTTCCAAGGTGAATTTTAGATACAAAAAAAGCTGCACTAGGCAGCTTTTTTTAATCTAATGGTAATTACGCAAACGGGTTGCGAAGTACCATAGTTTCTACGCGGTCTGGACCTGTAGAAATAATATCAATTGGAACACCCGTAATTTCTTCAATACGCTTGATGTAGTCAATCGCAGCTTTTGGTAAACCGTCAAGACTCGTTACACCAACAGTGTTTTCTGACCAACCTGGCATTTCTTCGTATACTGGCGTTACTTTATCGTAACCTTCAGCTGCTAATGGTGTTACGTTAGTAACTGTGCCATCTTCAAGCTTGTAACCAATACAGATTTTAAGCGTTTCTAAGCCGTCTAAAACATCAAGCTTAGTTAAACAAAAACCTGAAATACTGTTGATTTGAACCGCACGGCGCATAGCCACTGCATCTAACCAACCAGTACGACGAAGTCGACCTGTTGTAGCGCCAAACTCATGGCCTTTATCACCTAAGTGCTTACCAACTGGATCTTGTTTCTCAAGACCGTCGTAAAGCTCTGTAGGGAAAGGACCTGAACCAACACGTGTAGTGTACGCTTTAATAATACCTAAAACGTAATCAAGGTTTAATGGACCAAAACCTGCACCAGTAGCAACACCACCAGCTGTAGTATTTGAAGATGTTACATAAGGGTAAGTACCGTGATCGATATCAAGTAACGTACCTTGTGCACCTTCAAATAAAATGTTTTCGCCTGCTAAACGCGTTTGATCTAAAAGCTCAGTTACATCTACAACCATTGCTTTTAAGATATCAGCAACAGCCATTGCATCATCAAACGTTTTTTGGAAATCTACAGCGTCTACTTTGTAGTAGTTAACTAAAGTGAAGTTATGGTATTCAAGAACTTCTTTTAATTTAGCTGCAAATAATTCAGGATTAAATAAATCGCCTACGCGTAAACCACGGCGAGCCACTTTATCTTCGTACGCAGGACCGATACCACGGCCAGTTGTACCAATTGGCTTATCGCCACGAGCAGTTTCGCGGGCTACATCTAATGCAACATGGAAAGGCAAGATTAGCGGACATGCTTCACTTATTAAAAGACGCTCACGTACTGGTACGCCGCGTTCTTCAAGCATGCCAATTTCTCTCATTAGCGCTTCTGGTGATAAAACTACACCATTACCAATCACACATTTAACATTGTCACGTAATACACCCGATGGAATAAGGTGTAGAACCGTCTTTTCACCTTCGATAACTAAAGTATGACCCGCATTGTGGCCACCTTGATAACGAACTACTAAAGATGCTTTGTCTGTAAGGAGATCAACTACCTTACCCTTTCCTTCGTCACCCCATTGGGTGCCTAATACAACAACGTTTTTACCCATCGTAAATTCACTTAGAGAAAATTAGGACGAGATTTTACCAGAAAACTAAAGTAAAGATCACCCCTGTTCAGCTTATTTTTTCTGCGCGCATTTGTTATATCCAAATATTAGCTAATAACCACATAAATAACAGTGATTTAAAGAACTAGACTGTGTTTAACAAAAAGCCCCGCAAATGCGAGGCTTTTTAACTTCTAAATAATTAACGTAAAACCTATTGAGCTTTAGCGCCTTTCATATATTGGAAGAAGTCGCTATCTGGTGAAAGCACCATAACGTCTTGCTTATTTTTAAAAGTCTTTTTGTAAGCCTCAAGCGAACGCACAAAACTAAAGAACTCAGGGTCTTTGTTATACGCGCTTGCATAGATGCCTGCGGCATCAGCATCGCCTTGACCACGTACAGAACGCGCATTACGCTCTGCATCGGCAAGCATTACTGTTACACGACGGTCAACACCCGCACGAATAGTCTCGGCTTTTTCCTGACCTTCAGAACGATGCTCTTTTGCAACAGCAGTACGCTCAGCGCGCATACGTTGGTAAATAGAGCTACTCACTTCTTGTGGTAGGTTAATTTGCTTAACACGTACGTCTAGCACCTCAATACCAAGCTCACGTGCACTTTCAGAAGCTTGTACTAACGCTTCTTCCATCAACTCGCTACGCTCACCCGATACAATTTCGCGAATTGTACGTGTACCAAAGTTTGTACGAAGACCATTATTTACTTTTTGTTTAAGTAGCGTTTCAGCATATTGCTTATCGCCACGGGCACGTAAGTAAAAAGCGCTAAAGTCATTAACACGCCATTTTACAAACGAATCAACAATTAAGTCTTTTTTCTCACTAGTAACAAAGCGGTCCGGCGCACCATCTAGCGTTTGAATACGTGCATCAATGCGACGTACTTGGCTAAAAAATGGCACCTTAAATTGTAGGCCTGGGCCATATACAATCGCTTGATCGTCGCTGTCTTTTTGTACTTTACTAAATAACATTACAATTGCTTTTTGCCCTTCAGGTACAACAAATACCGATGAGAAAGACATAACAATGGCAGCTAATAGTATTACTAAACTAAAGTTTTTCATTATGATTATCTCCCATCATTGAAGCGGTCGTTGTTAAAGCGGTCATTACCACTATTAACAGAGCTATTGCGCGACGTATTTACTTTATTGCGTAAATCTTGAATATCACTAGAGCTTGGAAGTGCAACACGTGTTGCTGTCCCTTGCTTATCCATGATCTTATCAAGTGGTAAATAAAGCATGTTATTACCGCCTTTAACATCAACCAATATTTTAGAACTACTCCCTAACACTTCTTCCATTGCATCAATGTATAAGCGCTCACGAGTAACTTCTTTAGCTGCTTGATATTCAGGTAATAGCTTTTCAAAACGAGCTACTTCACCTTGTGCTTCTAATGTAATACGCTCTTGGTAACCTTCCGCTTCTTGAGTCATACGCGTTACTTGACCACGAGCACGCGGTTCAATTTCACGAGCATATGCTTCTGCTTCACGAATGAAACGTTCTTCATCTTCTTGTGCAGCAATCGCATCATCAAATGCATCTTTAACTTCAGTTGGCGGACGAGAGTCTTTAAAGTTCACGTCAGTAACAATTAAACCTAAGTTATATGGTTCGATAATCTTATTAAGCTCATCCCATGTATTTTGACGAACAACCTCACGGCCATTAGTTAATACTTGGTCCATTTTTGCATGGCCCACAACGTAACGTAGTGCACTATCTAGTGCTTCTTCTAAGCTACTATCAGCGTTAGTTACGCTAAATTCATAAAGGTATGGGTCAATAACACGGTATTGCACCTGAAACTCAACGCTCACTACGTTTTCGTCTTCAGTAAGCATAAAACCAGAAGCCGATAATGAACGAACTGCTTCAATATCTACTGGGATTACCGTTTCAATAAACGTCATTTTCCAACGCAGACCAGGATCAGCAATTCGGTCATATTTACCAAATTGAAGAACCACACCACGCTCGGCTTCTTTAACCGTATAAATACCACTTAACGCCCATACAATAACGGCGATAATAAGTATAAATGAAATACCGGCTCCGCCAAGTCCACCGCCGCTACCATTGCCGGATTTTTTCCCGCCAAATAAGCCGCCGAACTTGTTACTAAACTTGCGGAACACCTCGTCTAAATCAGGTGGGCCTTGATCACGTCCGCCTTTATTATTCCACGGATCTTTGTCATTGCCATTATTACCCGGTTCATTCCAGGCCATAGCTATACTCCATTGTTATCTAAATAAATTAGGAAATTGTGTTAAATCTAACAAATCTACCGCGTTTCTCATACAAAAACCGACATTAAAACGTCAATTTTTAATTACGGTTGATAAAACCAGCAATTTCAGGACCAAATTCTTTAATTAAACGATTCCACTCAACCATTGGCATTCTAACATCTAACAGCCAATTACCTTGCTCATCAAAGCGTTCTTCATGTACTGCATTTAAACTAAACAATGCAGCCCTTAGGCGACCATACAATGGCGTAAGAAATAATGTTTCGTTAAACATCTTCTTAGCAAGCAGTTCACTAATAGCCTCACTAAGTAATTCACACCCTTCACCAGTCTGAGCGCTAAGCCATACTCTTATAGGTTGGCCTTCGTCATCTCGATCAATACGTGGGCTTACGTTATCCAGCGCATCAATTTTATTATAAATTAATAGCTGTGGTACTTCATCGGCTTCAATTTCTTTAAGCACCGATTGTACTTGTTCAATATTTTCTTGAAGACGAGAGTCTGCTGCGTCAATTACATGTAACTGTAAATCAGCTTCACGAGTTTCAGTTAGCGTTGCTTTAAAAGCAGCAACTAAGTCGTGCGGTAAATGACGAATAAAGCCCACTGTATCAGCTAAGATAACAGGACCAACATCACCTAATTCAAGCTTACGTAGAGTCGGGTCAAGCGTTGCAAACAACTGATCGGCCGCGTATACATCTGAATTCGTAATTCGATTAAATAATGTAGATTTACCCGCATTGGTATAGCCAACTAACGATACCGTAGGTATTTCGTTACGAGTACGAGCTCGCCTACCTTGTTCGCGTTGCACTGCTACTTTAGCTAAACGCGCACGGATATTTTGAATTCGGGCACGAAGTAATCGTCTATCTGTTTCAAGTTGGGTTTCACCAGGTCCACGTAAACCAATCCCGCCTTTTTGGCGTTCAAGATGGGTCCAGCCCCGAATTAATCGAGTCGACATATGGCGAAGTTGTGCCAATTCAACCTGCAGCTTACCCTCATGGGTACGTGCACGTTGGGCAAAAATATCAAGAATTAGCGTCGTTCTATCAAGCACACGACACTGACAAACACGCTCTAAATTACGCTCTTGTGACGGCCTGAGTTGATGATTGAAAATTACGACATCTGCATTGTGGATTTTGACAACCTCAGCTATTTCTTCTGCTTTACCGGTACCGACGAATAGTTTCGGATGTGGTGCTTGACGGCTGCCTTGCACAACCGCCAAACTACTAACACCAGCAGAAGATACCAACATTTCTAATTCATGAAGATCTTCACGATCCCCTTCTTTAGGTAAGTCGATATGAACTAAAATTGCCTGTTCGCCGGATTCATAGCGGTCAAACAAACATTATGCTCCTAATTAAAAGTTACCAGCTTCTGGTTCTTCAGTGTCTTCACTCCCTTGAACTGCTTGGAAGTTAACTGCGCGAGCAGGGACAACTGTTGAAATTGCATGCTTATAAACCATTTGATTTACGGTGTTCTCTAGTAAAATAACAAATTGGTCAAATGACTGAATTTTGCCTTGTAATTTTATGCCATTTACCAAAAAGATTGATACTGGAATGCGCTCACGTCGTAGTGCATTCAAAAATGGGTCTTGTAACGATTGGCCTTTTGCCATGTTATTGTTCCTTCGTTCTAGGTGTTATTATAATTAAGTGGCTGAACTTATTTGATAAAAAACAATATTCAACTACTACTAGCTTAGCGAACTTACTACACGATGCAAGTTTTCTTCGTCACCCGTTGTTAACCAAGTAACATCAGGCCAGCTACGAAGCCACGTTAACTGACGTTTTGCCAATTGACGTGTTGCTGCGATGCCACGAAAAACCATTTCATCATGGCTTGTTTCACCCGCAAGGTAATCCCACATTTGTCTATAACCAACACAACGAATAGAAGGCATATTGGGGTGTAAATCCTTACGTAGATATAGGGTCGAAACTTCATTTTCAAACCCCTGATCAATCATTATTTTAAACCTTTCTTCAATTCGGCGATGTAATTCGCTACGTTCTTGCGGTGCAATCGCAAATTGATGAAAAGTATAAGGTAAAGCCGGCTGTTTTTGCTTTTGCAACTCAGTCATGGTCTTACCAGTTAACCTGTAAACCTCTAAAGCTCGATTAATCCTTTGTGAGTCATTCTCACTTATTTTTTCGGCTGCTTTTGGGTCAACTTTAACTAATTCTTTATATAAATGAGGCCAGCCAAATTCTTTAGCTTGTGCTTCTAGCTCTGATCTTATTACTGTATCTGCTTCAGGCAAAGGCGATAAACCATCAATTAAAGATTTAAAGTACAACATTGTACCTCCAACCAATACAGGCACTTTACCTTGTCTATGAAATTCGTCAATTTTTTGTACTGCATCGCGCCTAAAATCAGCAACTGAATATGTTTCACTCGGGTCAAGTAGGTCGATCAGATGATGCGGAGCTTTAGCAAGTTCTTCTGCATCGGGTTTTGCAGTACCAATGTTCATATCTTTATACACTAAGGCTGAATCAACGCTGATTATTTCTGTATTTAAATGCTCGCACAGTGAGATTGCCAATGCTGTTTTACCAGCAGCAGTTGGACCCATTAAAAATATGACTGGTAAATTACTCAACACTGATACCTTAATCTAATTGCATTAAATAGTGATTTAGCTCTATTTTAACTGCTTTTTCGCGTAAGCGTTCAATAGTTTGCGGATTATTTTGTAAGCGCATTTGTTGCGCTAAAAACACATTGCTTAAATAAAACCGGGGAGGTACACATTTTATCTGCCACTCTAACCAATTCTCTATATTTTCAAGCCCTGCTTTACACCCATCAAGTAGCTCACCTATCGCTGTACTTACATCAAGTAAATATAAGCACGCTGGCAATTTTTTAACCATTACAAACTGTTTTTCTATTACGAGTTCAAAACCAAGTAAAGTAAACCACGATTGCTGAGCTTCTATAAGTAAGCAATCTTCTTTTGATAAGTTTACTCTTACGGGCAGCAAAAGAGCTTTCCCTTCTAAACTTCCGGACTCTTTAATTTGATTATGCCAATCATCTACCAATGCATATTTGAAATGTGAGCAATACAATTGCTGCTCAACACTAAATACACACGCACCTTCATTAACACTGATGATTGAAACTGTCTTTAAAACATTATGCGCAGACTCTAACTGGTGTTGTGCTACGGGTATGTTTGCTACATTATCAAAATGCGCAGCGTGTTGCTCACTCACACCTTGATAAAACGCGTTTACATCATGATGGCTCGTACTTGGTGTAGCCCGATATCCCCCATTACCTCCACCAGTTCTAGTGCCTGATGATGAGCTACCAGCACTTCCAGAATAAGAGGGCTGTAATTGCGATTTAGGGTAATCAAACACGGCTTCGCTCTGAATATTATTAGCAATGCTATGCGTTGTTCTCATGGACGCTGGCGAGGACTCAGTTTCGGTGTTCACCGGTGCATTACTAAATTCGCCTTGCAGTGGTACTACTACCTGCTTAATCGCTTGCAATATAAAATCATGAATTAAGCGCCCTTGATGAAAGCGCACTTCATGCTTAGCTGGATGAACATTTACATCAACCTGGCGAGGGTCTATATCAATATAAATGACAAAACCGGGTAATTCTTGTGTTCCACTTACTTCTTCAAATGCTTGGCGTATAGCATGCAGAATAAGTTTATCGCGCATCATACGATTATTAACATAAGTATACTGAGTCGTATTAGCTGAACCTACAGGCAGTACCCAACCATGCAGCTGTAAGCCACCCTCTCCTGATTGAATATGCAGACCTTGCTCAGCAAAAGCCTTACCTGCAACTTGCGCTACACGTGTAATAGCCTGAGAGGGATCTGTCTTCGCACGATACTGCCTTACTACTTTTTCGTTGTGAGTTAGTGTAATAGAGACATCAAAGCGACTAAGCGCAATACGCTTTATCAACTCATCAATGTGGCTAAATTCAGTCTTTTCGGTGCGTAAAAACTTACGCCTTGCTGGGGTATTAAAAAATAAATCTTTTACTTCAATCGTTGTGCCATCAGGGTGCGCTATAGGCTTTACTTGCACGGCCATATCGCGACCTTCTGCAAATGCTTGCCAGGCTGCTTCTTGCTCTTTAGGTTTTGAGCTCAGCGTTAAACGCGATACAGAGCTAATTGACGCAAGCGCTTCGCCCCTAAAACCAAGTGAACAAATATTTTCAAGGTCATCTAGAGATTTTAATTTACTCGTAGCGTGACGAGAAAGTGCAAGCGTTAGCTCATCTTTACTTATCCCTGAGCCGTTGTCGCGAATACGAATAAGCTTATGACCACCACGCTCTATATCTATTTGAATACGTGTAGCGCCAGCATCTAAACTGTTTTCGACCAACTCTTTTACTACCGACGCTGGGCGCTCTACCACTTCGCCTGCGGCAATTTGGTTAGCTAAACGCGCGGGTAATATTTCAATATTCATTAATTTCCTAACAGATATATTTTAGTGATGATTTAGCTTTGCGGTATATCGAGCTCTTGCCCAATAAATAAAGTATTAGAGCTAAGCTTATTAACTTGTTTTAATTTAGTGACCGTAATGCCATAGCGACTCGCTAACATACTTAAAGACTCACCCGGGCGGACTTTATGCTTTGTTGGATATTGCGATTTTAATTTGGCAAATAAAGAATCATCGGGTGGATTTTTTAAATAATAATTTTTAATTGAAGTAAATATAGCTTTAGCCAAACGCTCTTGATGGTTAGCACTTTTAAGCAGCTTTTCTTCTCGTGGGTTAGATATAAACCCTGTTTCTACTAAAATTGATGGGATATCTGGTGATTTAAGTACAGCAAGACTCGCATGTTGGGGATCTTTTTTATGCAGCTTAGCAACTTTACGTAGCTCTTTAACCACTTCGTCAGCTACGTTTAAGCCGGTTTTCATAGAGTGATCCATCGACATATCAAGTAATGCTTGCGCTAAGTATTTTTCGTTAGCGGCATCTTTCATTACATCCGCAGCGCCACCTAAAAGCTCAGAGTGCTTTTCTTTATCTTCTATCCATTTACCTATCTCTGAATTAGCACGCCTTAACGACAACACCCAAACAGAGGCACCATTTGGTCCCGGGCTCGTAAATGCATCAGCATGAATAGAGACAAAAAAGTCGGCCTTTTTTTCACGAGCACGATTGGTACGCGTATTAAGTTTTACAAAGTAGTCACCGCTTCGTACCATGCGCGAAATCATCCCACGTTCGCCATCAATCATGCGCTCTAAACGTTTTGCAATTTGCAGTGTTACTGTTTTTTCGTACGTGCCAGTGGGACCAATTGAACCTGGATCTTCGCCGCCATGACCCGCATCAATTGCAATCACAATATCGCGCTCTTGGCTTAACTGGCGGTTTTTAGCTGCTGTTTGAGCAGGAGAAACAACTGTGGCAGCTTGGCTTTTATTGTATAAATCAACAACGAGCCTGTTTTTATAAGGGCCTGTAGGCGCTAAAGCAAATACAACTGGCTTTACTGGTGCGTTTAATTCAAACACTAACCGAACACTGTGCTTATTTTTAGGTTTTGAGTAGCGTAGCTTGCTCACTATTTGATGTTTTGGTGGTACACCTGGTAGTATTTTTAATTCACTAGTGTTTTCTAAATCAATTACTAAGCGGCTTGGGTTTTTAAGCATGAAATAGCTAAAGTCAGGCTTATCATTTAAATCAAATACCACACGCGTACTATCAGGGGACGGCCATACGCGTACACTATTAATTGTATTTTTGGCCCACAGCGGCAAGCTTATGGTAATAACCATAAGGTAAATAAAGAGTTTAACTACACCTCGGCTCATTTGATAATTACTGCCTTAACTATATTATTATTTGTTATTTAGTTTTTCGACAATTGCTACACCACGCTCACTGGCGCTATTAATAACAATTTTACGTTCGTTACCCATATAGCTTAGAGTAATATCTAAATCAGGCACAGGAATAAATTCACCAC
This sequence comes from Pseudoalteromonas sp. SWYJZ19, assembly GCF_015864375.1. Classification (NCBI taxonomy): domain Bacteria; kingdom Pseudomonadati; phylum Pseudomonadota; class Gammaproteobacteria; order Alteromonadales; family Pseudoalteromonadaceae; genus Pseudoalteromonas; species Pseudoalteromonas sp. SWYJZ19. Next base: position 34,209 of record NZ_JADYXI010000007.1, on the reverse strand, counting down.
CTTTTTCTGGCCACTCAACAACGCAAATTGCATCTGGTGAAAAATAATCGCGTATTCCCATGTATTCTAGTTCTTCAGGGTCACCTAAGCGGTATAAATCAAAATGATAAACATTTGCGCGCTCGAGTTCATAAGGTTCAACAAGTGTATACGTTGGGCTTTTAACTTTGCCTGTATGTCCAAAGCCTTGCACTACACCTCGAGTAAACGTTGTTTTACCAGCGCCTAAATCACCATGTAAATAAATAACCGCACCTTGCTCTATAATATCAGCAACGCAATTACCCATTGCGACCGTGGCTACTTCATCAGTCAAATGAAATTCAAAACTACGCGTCATTACTACCTCAAAAATTCATTCAAAAGCGCATATTTGCTAATCATACCAGAATATTAATTTAAGGCGATAAATTGAGGTTTTAGACATAAAAAAACAGATAAGCTGATAATGAAAGTTGTGTATGGATGTCTATTTTCGATACTTTGAAACTGTATTATTGTAATAAAATAAGGTAAGTGAGTTCTCAGACTAAAAGACTGTAAAAGAAAAGTAACACCACGAATTAGATGACCCCATATTGGCATTAAATTAACTGAGATATGTAAGTTTATTATCTAACTTCTTCTGATTCAGCAGATGGTTCTGCTAGCAAAAAAGTAACTGGTAAATGAAACTCTCACTACTCCCCAAGATAACTTTGTATTTTCAGATAGAAGACTAATCCAGGTGACCCGCTCATCCTAGTTTACTGTTTGCAGGTGCTTTAAAAACAAAAAGCCCCAGCTAATGCCGGGGCTTTTTTACAAAACTAACTTAATTAAAAAATTAAGCTTGTTTTGGACTAGAAATAACGTCTACTAAAGTCCAAGATTTATTCTTAGAAATTGGTGCGCATTCACGGATAGTAACTACGTCACCCGCTTTTGCTGTGTTATTTTCGTCATGTACGTGTAACTTAGTCGTACGTTTAATGAATTTCCCATAGATTGGGTGCTTCACATAACGTGCGATAGCGATAGTGAAAGATTTTTCCATCTTGTCGCTGATTACACGGCCTTGAAGAGTACGAATTTTATCGCTCATTATTGACCTGCCTTCTGGTTAATAACTGTTTTTACACGCGCGATATCGCGGCGTACTGTTCTTAGCGTGTGTGTCTGAGCTAACTGACCAGTGCTAGCTTGCATGCGCATATTAAATTGCTCACGAAGTAGTCCTAGAAGTTCAGCATTAAGCTCTTCTACGCTTTTGTCTTTTAGTTCGCTAGCTTTCATCACATTACCGTCCGAGTTACGAAAGTTGTTTTGAATGGCAATTTACGAGCAGCAAGGTCGAATGCTTCACGAGCAAGCTCTTCTGAAACACCTTCCATTTCGTAAAGTACTTTACCAGGCTGAATTTCAGCAACCCAATATTCAACAGAACCTTTACCTTTACCCATACGAACTTCAAGAGGTTTTTCTGTAATCGGTTTGTCAGGGAAGACACGAATCCAGATTTTACCTTGACGTTTCACGTGACGCGTCATAGCACGACGAGCTGCTTCGATTTGACGAGCAGTCATACGGCCACGGCCAGTTGCTTTCAATCCGAAAGTACCGAAGCTTACTTTGTTACCGTTTTGCGCTAAACCGCGGTTGCGGCCTTTGTGCATTTTACGGAATTTTGTACGTTTTGGCTGTAACATTAGTCGCTACCTCTACTTAGCACTTTTCTTGGCTTTCTTTGGTGCGCGTTTAGCTGGCTTCTCTTGCTCTTGTACTAGTGGTAAACCACCAATAACTTCGCCTTTGAAGATCCAAACTTTAACACCAATGATACCATAAGTGGTTAAGGCTTCAGAAGTTGCGTAATCGATATCAGCACGAAGAGTATGTAGAGGTACACGACCTTCACGATACCATTCTGAACGTGCGATTTCAGCGCCGCCAAGACGACCGCTAACTTCAACTTTAATCCCTTTAGAACCGATGCGCATTGCATTTTGTACCGAACGCTTCATAGCGCGACGGAACATAACACGACGTTCTAGTTGAGAGGCAATGCCGTCTGCTACTAGTTGTGCATCTAGTTCTGGTTTACGTACTTCAGAGATATTAATCTGAGCAGGTACACCAGCGATTTTAGTTACCGCTTGACGTAATTTTTCTACGTCTTCGCCTTTTTTACCGATAACAACACCCGGACGAGCCGTGTGGATTGTTACTCGGATTGATTTTGCTGGACGCTCAATAACGATTTTAGACACAGAAGCCGTTTTCAATTCCTTTGTAAGGAATGTACGAACTTTGTGATCGCCAAAAAGCTGTGCAGAGAAATCTTTTGAACTCGCGTACCAGGTAGAAACCCAAGGTTTAGATATACCTAGGCGAATACCAGTAGGATGAACTTTTTGTCCCATTACTTATACTCCTAGCTATCTGAAACCATAACAGTGATATGGCTTGTACGCTTAAGGATGCGGTCTGCGCGTCCTTTAGCACGAGGCATAATACGTTTCATTGTAGGACCATCGTCCACAAAGATCGTTGTTATACGAAGCTCATCAATGTCAGCACCTTCGTTATGCTCTGCGTTAGCAATAGCAGACTCAAGTACTTTCTTAACTAATACAGCGGCTTTCTTAGGGCTGTACGCCAGGATTTCTAGTGCGCGATCTACAGGTAACCCGCGGATCTGATCTGCAACTAGACGTGCTTTTTGCGCCGAACCAGAGGCGAATTTATGTTTAGCTAATGCTTGCATTTATCTTCCCCTCTTATCGTTTCTTCGCTTTCTTATCCGCAGCATGGCCACGGTAAGTGCGAGTTGGTGCAAATTCACCTAGTTTGTGACCGATCATTTCGTCAGAAACGAAAACTGGTACGTGCTGGCGACCATTATGGACAGCAATGGTCAATCCGATCATGTTAGGTATGATCATTGAACGACGGCTCCAAGTTTTAATTGGCTTTTTCTCACCGCTTTCCAAAGCTTTCTCTACCTTCTTCAGCAAGTGTAGGTCTATAAAAGGACCCTTCTTGAGAGAGCGTGGCATGGCTATTCCTCAATATTACTTAGTACGACGACGTACTATAAATTTATCCGTACGCTTGTTCTTACGCGTCTTCGCACCTTTAGTCGGTTTACCCCATGGAGACACAGGATGACGACCACCAGATGTACGACCTTCACCACCACCGTGTGGGTGATCTACCGGGTTCATGGCAACACCACGAACTGTCGGACGAATACCACGCCAGCGATTTGCACCTGCTTTACCAAGTGAACGAAGCATATGCTCAGCATTGCCTACTTCACCTAGAGTCGCACGACAATCAGATTCAACTTTACGAACTTCGCCTGAACGAAGACGTAATGTTACATATTGACCATCACGAGCAAGGATTTGAACGTATGCACCAGCAGAACGTGCTATTTGAGCACCTTTACCTGGTTTTAATTCTACGTTGTGAACAGTCGAACCTACAGGCATATTACGCATTGGTAATGCATTACCAGGTTTGATTGGTGCATCAACACCAGACTGGATTGCATCGCCAGCTTTTAAGCCTTTAGGTGCGATAATGTAACGACGCTCACCGTCTGCATATAATACAAGAGCGATGTTTGCGCTACGATTTGGATCGTATTCTAAACGTTCAACAGTAGCTGGAATGCCATCTTTAGTACGTTTAAAATCGATTAAACGGTAGTGTTGTTTATGACCACCACCGATATGACGAACCGTAATACGACCATTGTTATTACGACCACCTGATTTAGAGTTTTTCTCTAAAAGTGGTGCGTATGGCTTACCCTTATGTAGATCAGAGTTAACCACTTTAACTAGGTGACGACGGCCCGCAGAAGTAGGCTTACACTTTTGAAGTGCCATAATTCTATCCCCTTATTACTCGGCGCCGCCGACAAAGTCTAGCTCGCTGCCTTCTTTAAGAGTAACGTAAGCTTTCTTCCAGTCGCTACGACGACCGAAACGTGCGCCAGTACGTTTTGTTTTACCCTTAACGTTAAGTGTGCGAACACCAGTTACTTCTACTTCAAAAAGCTTCTCAACTGCTACTTTAATTTCAGCTTTAGTTGCGTCATTTACTACTTTAAAAACAATAGTATTGTTTTCTTCAGCAGCAATTGTGCTTTTTTCAGAGATATGTGGAGCAAGGATCACTTTTAAAAGACGTTCTTCGCGAATCATGCTAGCGCCTCCTCAAGTTGCTTAACAGCAGCGGCTGTAATAAGTACCTTATCGAAAGCAATTAAGCTTACAGGATCGATACCAGCTACATCACGTGTGTCAACCTTATAAAGGTTACGTGCCGATAAGAAAAGATTTTCATCTACTTCTTCAGTCACGATAAGAACATCTTTAAGCTCAAGTTCTTTAAGCTTAGCAACTAGTTCTTTAGTTTTTGGTGCTGCTAGAGCAAAACTTTCAACAACGATTAAACGCTCTTGACGAACTAATTCAGATAAGATGCTTTTAATCGCACCACGGTACATTTTACGGTTTACTTTTTGGCTGTGGTCTTGTGGTTTAGCTGCAAAGCTAACGCCACCTGAACGCCAAATTGGGCTACGGATTGTACCGGCACGTGCACGGCCAGTACCTTTTTGAGCCCATGGTTTTTTACCACCACCGCTTACTTCAGAACGTGTCTTCTGAGCACGAGTACCTTGACGAGCGCCTGCTGCGTATGCAACAACTACTTGATGTACTAATGCTTCGTTAAACTCACGTCCAAAAGTAGCTTCAGAAACTTCAAGACCGCCAGAAGCGTCTTTAATTGCTAATTCCATCACTAAATCTCCAGGACTTATGCTTTAACAGCTGGTTTAACGATAACGTCACCGCCAATAGCTCCAGGTACTGCACCCTTAACTAAAAGCAAATTACGCTCAGCGTCAACGCGAACTAGTTCTAAGTTTTGAGTCGTTACACGCTCAGCACCCATATGACCGGCCATTTTCTTACCTTTAAACACCTTACCAGGTGATTGGTTTTGACCGATTGAACCAGGAGCACGGTGAGATAGAGAGTTACCATGTGTAGCGTCTTGCATGCTGAAATTCCAGCGCTTAACACCACCTTGGAAACCTTTACCTTTAGAAGTACCGGTTACGTCAACCTTGTTGATTTCGTTGAATAATTCAACAGTAAGCTCAGCGCCTACTTCAAAATCGCCTTCACCACCGTTAAGGCGGAATTCCCACAGACCGCGACCCGCTTCAACACCAGCTTTAGCGAAATGACCCGCTTTAGCTTTGTTTACACGACTTGCTTTTTTAGTGCCTGCGGTTACTTGAAGCGCGTTATAACCGTCTGTTGCGTCAGATTTGATCTGAGCAATGCGGTTAGGTGTCGCTTCAATAACTGTCACAGGGATAGATACACCATCTTCAGTGAAGATTCGTGTCATACCCACTTTACGACCGACTAGACCTAATGCCATTTTCCTAAAACCTCTCTAATCTTTCGATTAACCCAGGCTGATTTGAACATCAACACCAGCAGCAAGATCTAAACGCATAAGCGCGTCTACAGTCTTGTCAGTTGGTTCTACGATGTCAATCAGACGTTTATGGGTGCGGATCTCGTACTGATCACGCGCATCTTTATTAACGTGCGGTGAAGTTAGTACAGTAAAACGTTCAAAGCGTGTAGGTAGTGGAATTGGTCCACGTACTTGTGCGCCAGTGCGTTTCGCAGTTTCCACGATTTCTGCCGTTGATTGGTCAATCAAACGGTGGTCAAAAGCTTTTAGGCGAATACGAATGCGTTGATTTGACATTCTTAACCTCAATATAAAGAGCATATAAAAGAGCATAAAAAAACGACCGAAACAATCTTAAAACTTAAGATGCCGGCTGTTTGATTATATCTACGTTGAGTTCCAAATCGGAACTCCTGTTTATTAGCTTGAAATCCAAGCTTAATTTATCCTTTCTAATTCCCAGAGGAATTTTGAAAGCCTGCGTATTATAGAGGTATTGGTGATAAATGCAACAACTATTTAGAAACAATGCAATGGCTGTAAATTTGATTAAATAAGCGCCCATAAATGCTTATTCGCTATACTTGAACTAATAGATCTACTTGCTAGTCAATAAACAAGTTAACACCTTAATTACGCAAACTAAGTGATTTTTAGATATTATGGTATCCTACTGCGCTAATTTTGCCCTTAATACTCTCAATATGGTGAGTCGATGCGTATTTTTAATTATTGTTTAAATGTTATGTCTGCTGGATTTAGCCGCTTATTTGTGAAAAGCAAAGTGCTGCCAGAAAATCCTATTAAACAGTATGATCTAAACCCTGAGTATCCTACATTTTATATAGTGCGCCTAAATTCGCGATTTGATTTAGCCGCCCTTGCACATGCTTGTAAAAAAAATGGCCTACCTAGTCCAACCGAAGAGCAAGTATTAGGCAACCAAAATTTAGACCGCTTTATTGGCATTAAAAACCCGCCGCCACTGTTTGGTGATGAAGCTAAGCCAACCAATGCTTTAGCTCAAGGTAAGCAAATTATTGAGTACCTCATACAAAGCGGACAGCAAAATGTACAAGTTGTTCCGGTAACTATTTTATGGGGACGCGACCCAGGCAAAGAAAAGCCAGGATTGCGCACTTTAATCACGCACTCCCTAACTCCTAGCTGGTTTAGAAAGATTTTTGTCGTGTTGTTTTCAGGTCGCGATAACTTTATTCGCTTTAGTCAGCCTCTCGACTTATCGCTGTTAGTGAATGAGAAAGCAGACGTAAGTGAATTACCACATAAGTTGTTACGTGTTGCACGTGTACATTTTAAGCGTCAAAAACTTGCAGCTACGGGCCCTAAAATGCCCTCTCGCGAGCAATTATTTAATTCATTATTAGCATCACCTACAATAAAAAAAGCAATTCAAGATGAAGCTAAAGCTAAAAATATCAGTCAAACCGAAGCGCGCCAAAATGCACTTAAGCTACTTGATGAAATAGCGGCTAATTACTCTGAGGCGATGATACGTGTAGCTGAAAGGTTTTTAACCTGGTTGTGGAATAAGCTTTATAACGGTATAGACATTAAACATGCTGAACAAATTCATGAGCTAACCGATAAAGGTCATGAAATTATTTATATGCCTTGTCATCGTAGCCACATGGACTACTTACTGCTTACCTACTCTATTTATCATTTAGGTTTAGTACCACCGCATATTGCTGCGGGTGTAAATCTTAATTTTTTCCCTGCTGGCGGTATATTTAGACGCTCAGGTGCATTTTTTATTCGTCGCTCGTTTGCCGGTAATAAGCTTTACTCAGCCATATTTAAAGAGTATTTAAGCCAGCTATTTATTAAAGGCTACTCTGTTAAGTTTTATACAGAAGGCGGACGAAGCCGCACTGGGCGTTTGCTACCGCCTAAAACCGGCATGCTCTCAATGACCTTACAAGCCATGCTACGCGGAATAGACAGACCTATATCTATTGTTCCTGTGTATATTGGCTATGAGCATGTAATGGAAATTAATACTTATCTTAAAGAACTAGATGGTAAAGATAAAAAAGGCGAATCTATTTTTGGAATTTTTAAGGCAATCAAAAACCTTAAAAACTACGGTCGTGGTAATTTAAACTTTGGTGACCCAATCTCTATAAACCAATATTTAAACGATAACCAACCAGATTGGCGTGATTCAATACACCCAACCGACGTGCAAAAGCCGCAATGGTTAGCGCCACAAGTAACTAAGCTTGCCGACCAAGTGATGGTTAAAATTAATAATGCGGCGGCGCTTAATGCGGTTAACTTACTAGCGATGATATTGCTGGTTAACGATAAACAAGCATTGAGCAAACCAAAGCTATTAGCACAACTTGATTTTTACCTGCGTTTACAACGCGATGCAAGCTATAGCGATAAAGTAACCGCGCCAGACGAAACACCAGAGCAATTACTAACGCATGCATTAAAGCTGAATAAGTTTGAAGTTATCAGTGATGAATTTGGCGAAATTATTACTATTAGCGATAAAGAAAAAGTACTGTTTAATTACTACCGAAACAACATTTTACACTTGTTTGCAGTACCAAGCTTAATTGCACTACATCTATTTAAACAACACAGCACAACTATTGAGCAATGCCAGCAACTTGTAAAAACGTTTTATCCGTTATTTGCTAAAGAATGGTATTTACAGCCTCTTGATGAAAACTACATTACACGTATTTTAGCGAACTTTGCAGATCAAAACTTAATTGAGTTTGATGGTGACAATATTCATATAACAAACGGTAATGACTGCTTAGCTAAGCTAGAGATGCTTGGGCGAGCACTTAGCTTTACTCTGCAACGATACGCTATTGTGATTGGTTTTATTCAAACAAGTGATGGCATTGAAAAAGCTGAGTTAGAGCGAGAAAGCCAAGTGTTAGCGCAACGTTTAGGCACACTGCATGGTATTAAAACACCCGAATTTTTTGACAAAAAAGTACTTGTTAGTTTTATTGAAAACTTGCGTGGTGAATCATTAATAACAGAAGGTGATAAGGGCTTAGTAGGTAGTACACAACTTTGTGAAACCTATGCACACCTTAAAACATTACTGCCAGCACGCGTCTGGCAGTCAATCAGCGATATAGTACAAGATCAGTGTAACTAGCACTATATCTATAAAAGGGGGTTAGCGCTGACGCATAACCCCTTCTTGCATTGTTGAGGCAACCAAGTTGCCTTGGCGATCAAAAAACTGCCCGCGTACCAAACCACACCCATTACTCGCACTTGGACTATCAATTGAATACAAAATCCAATCATCCATTCTAAATGGGCGATGAAACCACATTGCATGATCAATAGTCGCTACTTGCATATTTGGCTGCATAAACGATACACCATGTGGCTGTAATGCAGTTGGCAAAAACTCAAAGTCAGACGCATAAGCAAGTAAATAATTATGAATGCGTTGATCGTCTGGCATTTCACCATTAGCTTTAAACCAAATATGCTTTACCGGCTCCATAGCTTCTGGTTTAAATGGATTATGAAAAGTAACTGGTCGCATTTCAATCGGCATTTCACGCGTAAACTTATTACGGATCACCTCTGGAATATGCGCAGCATTTTCTTGATAAAACTCAAGCGATGAACGCAGGTCTTCAGGTGCGGGTACATCAGGCATTGTTGCTTGATGCGACAAACCATTTTCTTCACCCTGAAACGACGCTGTCATATAAAAAATTGGCTTACCGTACTGAATCGCTTTTACTCGGCGAGTACTAAAGCTCTTTCCATCGCGAATAGTTTCTACATCATAAACAATCGGTTTAGCTGGATCGCCTGGGCGTAAAAAGTAAGAATGTAATGAGTGAACTATACGCCCCTCAGGTAGAGTTTCTTTAGCGGCAGAAAGCGCCTGCCCCATAACTTGACCGCCAAACACAGCACCAAAGCCTAAATCTTGGCTTTGTCCTCGATATAAACCTTGCTCAATTTCTTCAAGTGTTAACAACGACAATAAATCATCTAATACTTGGCTCATTACTTCTTCCTCATTACCCTAGTATCCAAATGATACTATACAATAGTGGGAAGTAAATATTTGTTAGGAATACTGTTATGGCTTACTGGCTATTTAAAACTGAACCCGATGCGTTTTCATTAGATGATTTAAAAAACGCACCAAAACAAACGACTCTTTGGGAAGGCGTGCGTAATTACCAAGCGCGAAACTTCATGCGTGATGGCGTTAAGGTCGGTGATTCAGTGATGATTTACCATTCAAGCTGTAAACACGTAGGTGTAGCGGGTATTGCCGAGGTTACAAAAGAAGCCTACCCAGACCCCACTCAATTTGATTTAAGTAGCGACTATTACGATGCAAAAGCCACCAGCGACAAACCACGCTGGGTTGTTGTTGAAGTTACTTATCAAAGCCATTTAAAAAAATTAATTAGCCTTAAAGATATTAAAGCCAATAATAACATTACTGAAATCGCACTTAAAAAAGGCGGACGACTATCAATAATGCCTGTTACTAAAAATGACTGGGATGAAATAATCAAAATGGCGCAGTAACACCCTCTCGGTTTGACCTAATTTCATTGAGTTTGATATGATCTATGCTGACTTATAGCTGGAGGATTAATGAAATTACTGTATTGGTTAGATGAATGGTTAACTCTCCCGCGCAATGAGCAACAAACTCGATTACCCATGACGGGTAGTGATTTACTCGGCGATGTATTTGTTAAGTATGATTTTGTTGACGTTAATAAGCCCCTGCTTTTTACCTTTTCACCCGCAGGCACTAATGTGCAAGAGCAAGATCTTCACCCTGATTTTGCACCATGGGGTTATCACTTGGCTCAAAAACAAAACGTAAACGTAATCGCTTTTCAGCATTTAGGTAAAAGTAATTGGTTTCGTAATCGTAATTTAATCTTTTTTCTCGAGCAATTATCAACATTACTTACGCCGTTTAATTGTCGATTAGGCTATGGCTTAAGCCGTGGCGGATTTGCTGTTGGCGCTTTTGCTAAACTATTAAAGCTAAACCAAGTACTGTTCTTTCACCCGGTAAGTACTAAAAATAAAGAATTAGTACCCTGGGATGACCGCTCTAGTACCGATATAGCTCAGCAGTTTGACTGGCAACAAGATTATCACGATCTAGATTTAGGAGATGCCCAAGGCTATATTATTTACGATCCTACTAATCGTATAGACCGAATGCACGCCAAGCGCTATAAGCAGTTAACTCACTTGCGAGTATTTGGTATGGGACATGGCACACACGCTACATATTTGAATAAGTTTGGGTTTTATAAGCAAGTAGCCGTTGATTTCATTCAACATCAGCAAATCGATATTGCACAGTTTCGCCTGCAAACCAAAACCTTACGCTTAAAAGAAGATTATTATCAAAGTCTCAATACGGCTAATGCAGACTCCCCCCATCGTTTAGCATTATTGAGTACAGCGCATAAAATTTTAGCTGATGAAAAAGAAGTGTATGTACAAGAGCATCAAGCAAAAATTGATATTCAGCCATTAATAGATGTGGCACTTAAGCACCAAGATGAGCACCCTAATGATGCTATTCAGCTATTAGAAGTCGCCCAGCAACTTCTACCTGACGACCCTCTAATTGAGCATAAACTCAAACAGTTGGAAGAGTAATTATTCCAACTAAAACGGCTATAAAGGCTAACTACTCTATTTAGCCTTTTTCTTTTTGTGCCTATGCTTGGGCACAATGGTAAAGTACATCATTAAACCTAACCAAGAAAATATAATGATTCCCATTAGCCAGCCATTCTTTTCATGACCCTGTGTACGCTTACTGTTGAGTACAATAACGACAGGTAATATGTAAGCACTTAAAACAACAATTAAAAATACAACTTCATTCATTATTTTTCTAGGCTCGACCAGTCTACTTCACTACTTAATACTCGATCTACCGATATATAGTGCAAAATATCGCCTTCACTTACTTTGTAATCTAATGGTGGGTTTAAATCCATATTTTGCGCACTTAAATTATGGGCAACACCTAACAGTATTGCATCATGCTCAAGCTTAAAATGATGAAACAAAGTACCAAACTCCATATCTTTGCAGCCACTTGGTACTTTCAAGCTAAATTGTGTATCGCCGTGCAAAGTAGATAGCAGCTCCTCTTGCACACGGCTCGAACCTGGATCTTGCATTGAGCGTACTAATATCTCAGCTGATTTTGCACTACTACATTCTACATTTTGGCAATGCTCTAACATCATCTCAACTTTAGTTTCATCTAAAAAGTGAGCACTTATATGACAATCATCTTTTACTAAGCGACTTATGCGCAGGGCTGTCGTAAATGTCTGGTCGTCATCTTGACCATCAATAATCACCTTATCAGCACTACGAATAGCTACCCGCTCTAGTTCAGCTAAATTTGTAAAACTCGTTAAACGTGCAAAATCAACGCTTTCGTTAGCTAAAAAAGGATGATCCATTTGCTCGGTTACCGCGAGTAAAATACGACGGTCAGTACGTTTCGTATCTGCCAAAATGTAATCAATCATCTTTTTTGTACGAGTGTCGTGCCAACCAAAAATAATAATATGGTGGTTACTGTGGGCAAAGTTTTTATCACCAGTCATAGCGCGCCTAATTAAGTAAGTAACAGTTTGTCCTGCTTTTCCTAGCAAAACACCAAATAAAGCTAAACCAAATGGAATTTGTATTAATGCTACCACCCAACGACCAAGATCAGTAGTTGGACTAAAGTCACCATATCCCACTGTTGATGTTGTTACTGTGTAATAGTAAAAAAAGGTAGTAAGCGAGGTTAACGCTTTCTCATTCGCTATAAATAGTAAGCTCCATGTTAATAGCATATGAGTCAAAATAGCTAATGCCACTGCTTGCCAACTCAACTGATCTATATGAGCGCGAACAAGTAACGCTAGCCTTTTAAATATCACCGGCATAATACAAAGTCTTCGTTAGTAAATTATCTATAAACAGTACGTTACTGTAAGCGATGCTTTTAAGCAATGTTTAAGCTTTTAACCACAAATATAAGACTAAATGCTGTTTGCCAATGGTGATTTTTCATGATTAATTAGCGTTAAAATAATAACCAAAACAGTTGTGCTTATGCTTAATAAAATAGCCCGCCCTTTTACTAAAATTGTAGAGCGCTATCTTCCCGACCCTTTTATATTTGTAATTTTACTTACAATAATTACTCTTATTAGTGCGAGCTTATTTACAACCGCAACCAACATTGAAGTATTACAAGCGTGGGGAGGTGGATTTTGGAACTTATTAAGTTTTGCTATGCAAATGCTACTAGTGTTAATTACAGGCTACATGTTGGCAAGTACGCCACCTATAAGTAAGTTATTAGAAAAACTAGCAACACTCGCAAATACAGCACCTAAAGCAATTATATTGGTAACGCTTATTTCGCTTTTAGCGAGCTGGATAAATTGGGGATTTGGCTTAGTTATTGGTGCTCTTTTTGCCAAAGCAATTGCTAAACATACTCGTGTAGATTATCGATTATTAGTAGCCAGCGCTTACTCAGGTTTTGTTGTATGGCATGGCGGATTAGCCGGTTCGATTCCTTTAACTATCGCAACCGATAGTCACTTTTCAGAGGCCAGCATTGGTATTATTAGTACAGAGCACACTTTATTTGCGGGCTTTAATATAGCCATATTAGTTGGTTTATTCATTATTATGCCGCTCGTTAATCGCTATATGCTGCCAAGCGAGCAAGAAAGCGTATATATCGACCCAGCTCTTTTACAAGAGACAACACCTAAGCCCACAACAATAACCAGACCCGCCCAACATTTAGAACAAAGTAAACTACTCGGTATGACAATTGGCTTATTAGGTTTGGCATATTTAGGTTATTACTTTTTTATTGCTGGCGGAAACTTAAACCTTAATAGCGTTATTGCCGTATTTTTGTTTTTAGCTATTACGCTGCATCAAACACCCCATAATTTACTTAACAGTCTGCAACAAGCAATTCCAAGCGGGGCTGGCATTGTTATTCAATTTCCTTTTTATGCCGGCATCATGGCGGTAATGGTTGATAGCGGATTAGCACAACAGATATCACGTGGCTTTATTGCCGTTGCAGATGCTGATAGCTTGCCATTTTTTAGTTTTATAAGTGCAGGACTCGTTAATATGTTTGTTCCCTCTGGCGGTGGCCAATGGGCTGTACAAGCACCCATTGTAATACCTGCAGCACAAGAGCTAGGTGCTGATATATCGCGCGTTGCAATGGCTGTTGCATGGGGTGATGCCTGGACTAATTTAATTCAACCTTTTTGGGCGTTGCCCGTATTGGCTATAGCAGGCCTAAAAGCAAAAGATATTATGGGGTTTTGTGTTGTGCAGTTGTTTGTGACTGGGGTTTTTATATCGCTGGTATTGAGCTTTTATTAATTTTTAACGGGCTGTAACAAATATTACAGCCCGCTTTTACCTAGAACGATAAATGCTAGCTCGATAAAATAGTCATTGGAAGGCTTAATATTGGATTTTCTGAATCGGCAAAGTGCATCATTACAGCTACATGCCCAGCTACTACAATTGCATACATAACCGCTGAAAAACCTTGGCCATATTTATCTAGTGGCATTAAATGTGAATAGTGACGGCCTCGCCATTCAAATACAATTTCCAGCGCACCTACAAACAAAAAGAATACCAGTAACATTAAGCCAAATGTGTAGCTCAGCCATAAACCAAACAGTACACCGAGTAAACATACACTTAAACCAATCCATGAACGCATTGAAAAGCTAATACTTTTTAATACATGCCCGCCATCAAGCGGTAAAATAGGTAACAAGTTAAATAAATTTAATAACGCACTAAGAACTGCCACACCTGCAAATATTTCCATCTCGGTGGCGTAATATAAAACGACACCCAGTACCGAGGTAATTAAACCAAATGCGGGTCCCATTAATGATATAACGACATCTTGCCAACGAGTTGTTATTTTGTCGTCACTTACAGCGAGCCCACCTACAAATGGGATTAAGTAAATACCTTTGGTTTTTATGCCAAAGTATTTCATTGCTCGCACATGGCCGTACTCGTGTACGACTAAGCAACCAATTAACATCAGTGCAAATTCAATACTAAATAACCACGCATAGCCTGCAACAGAAGCCCCCGCAAGCACTACTTTAATGACCTTAGCACTTTTAAAAAGCTTAAAGCCTAATGCAGCCAGGCCTAAAAAGCCTTTTTTAGGTGAGCCATTTGTAGGTGCTGGTAGCGCAAGCTGTGTTGCAAATTGCTCATCCACAAAAAGCGAAATACTTTGCTCTTCCGCCGCTCCAGTATCAATACCAATTACTTTGTTGTCGTAAGTAAACTGATAATAGTTTTCACGAGGGTTATCAAAGGTAATGGCTTGTTGTCCATGAAACACTTGCACAATTTTTTGCCCAGACACCATAAGCGAAAATGGTTGCTCGGCTAAGGTAAGATCTATTCTTATCATAATTAAGACCGTTTAAAATAATGGCGCTAGTATACCTAATCAGCTTAAAAACACGAGTGAAGGTGCTAGGTAACTATTTTCAAAATAAAAGTATTTGATACTGACAAAATAAAAAAACACTACTACTTTTATAGTAACTCCAAGCGATACATTGAAAGGGATAACAGTGGACAAAATAGTGCCTAATATTTTAGTTGTTGACGATTCAAAAGCAATTTTGATCGTTATGGAAGCTATACTTAACGAATTGGGTATGTCTAACACTATAACTACGTGCCTGAATGCAAAAGAAGCTCTTGAAAAAGTAAAAGAAGATGTTAACTACTTTGATGCTATTTTTACTGATCTCAATATGCCCGAAATGGACGGCATGGAACTAATCCGCCACTTAGGAGAGTTACATTATCAAGGCGGTATTATAATTGTTTCTGAAATGGACCATAAAGTTATTAGCTTAGCTGCCAATCTCGCGAAACAACATAACGCTCACCTCATTGGTAATATTTCAAAGCCAGTGCAACTGTCTCAGGTTAGTAGGTTACTTATTAAAGTGGCGCAATTAAACAGCCACACTTTATTAAAAGAGTCGGCCATTTCAAAAGATGAGCTTATTGATGCATTAAAAAACGATGAAATAACGCCTTTTTACCAACCAAAAATAAACGCTGATAACAATAAAATTGAAAGCGTTGAAGTCTTAGCACGTATTTTATCAAGTAAAGACGGCAATATTATTTTACCTAACCGTTTTATAAACACTGCCGAACAACACAACTTAATTAATCAAATTACATTTTCTCTTTTTGAAAAGGCCACCAGCGAATTCAAAAATATGAAAGCGCAACTAGGTCATGATTTTAAAATGGCATTTAATTTATCGCCAACTCAGCTCGACGACTTAAACTGCCCTAATAAATTACTGCTCATTTTAGAATTAAACCAACTCACGCCTAGTAATATAATTATAGAAATAACAGAACAACATGCACTCTCAAGCCTCATGCAATTAGAAACACTAAACAGATTAAGAATGCATGGCTTTGGTATATCGCTAGACGACTTTGGTGTTGGTTTTACTAATATGAATCAGCTTCGAAATCTTCCTTTTACTGAAATTAAAATAGACCGTTCACTTATTAGCCATATAGAAACAGATTTATTTTCTCAAGTGGTCGTAAGTTCGTTATTTAATATTACGAGTAAAGATAATTTAGACTTAGTAGCAGAAGGTGTTGAACGACCAGAAGAGCTCGTTTATTTAAGGCATTATAGAAGAAAACTAGCCATACAAGGTTTTTTATTTAGCCGCCCTAAACCACAAAACGAATTTATATCTTGGGCTAAAGATTGGCTGAAAACTGATGGCAGCCCCGCTTAAAGCGGTATTAATATTTAATCGGGGCTGGTTAACTAATTATCACCCCGAGTGTGTTTATCTTCTTCACTGACTATATGCGCACTGCTTGCTAAACGTTTGTGCCAACGCTGCCTTGCTACTGCGCGCATATTAGTAGATTGGTCACGCTCATCTACAATCTCTAGCCCCATTAAAGCTTCAATCATATCCTCTAGCGTTACAATACCTTGCACGTCACCGTACTCATCTACAACTAGGCATATATGCGTGCGCTTTGTTAAAAGAGTTTGCAGTAACGACGATACATTTTGAGAACTCGGCACCGTATAAATAGGCTTAATCAATTTGCTAATTTTGTAATCGGTACCTAAACGGTGAAATGCCAGCATAATATCGTTTTTATGCACAAACCCAACAATATCGTCGCTGTCTTTATCAAATACCAATATACGAGAAAATGACGACGAGCCGTGATCGTTTAAATACTGATTCACTGTTAAGTCTTTGTGGATTTTAAAAATTACAGTTCGAGGCGTCATTAAGTCGCATAATTTTGCATGTCTAAAATGCAATAAATTACGAATTATTTCGGACTCATCCTGATGTAATGCACCCGACTCCGTACCTATATCAGCCATTGCCTCTATCTCTTGACGAATATAGTAAGCCTCATCGTGCTTTGGACCCATTAAATTTGTTAGCTTTTGTGCAAACCATACAAAAGGCTTTAGCGATATAACTAAAAACCTCAAAGCGTAAGTAACACTTGGCGTTAGAGCTCGCCAGTAATTAGCCCCCAAGGTTTTAGGAATAATTTCAGAAAGAATTAATACGAGGAATGTCATAATGGCTGATGCAATACCTACAGCCGCATCGGAAAACACGACAGCTGCCTGTGCGCCTACCCCAGCAGCACCCGCAGTATGGGCAACCGTATTTAAAGTTAAAATAGCAGCTAAGGGCTGATCTATATTGTTTTTAAGCTTTTCGAGCTGTTTAGCAAGCTCAGGATGATCTTTCCTAAGTGATGCAACATAGCTGGGCGAAATACTTAATAACACAGCCTCCATCACAGAACATAAAAACGAAATAACAATCGCCACTACCATATAAACTATCAGTAAAGTCACTTTCTCTCCTCTATATTGGATATGTGAGCATGGTATCAATACATGCTATATTTGGCCAAACTTCCAATAATAATAGGCATAATAATGAAATTTAGCGCACCATGGTGTCATCAAAATAAGCTATTTAAGTACGCAGCGACTCTTTTGACGCTTAGCAGCTTAAGCTTTGCTGCAATAGCTGCACCATTGGATAAATCAAAAATTCAGTTTATCGGCCCACTTGCCGAAGACATGCAGTTAAAGCCTTTTCAAACACCTCATGGCAATGCCATTATTAATAACCTATTGCCGCAGCTACAAGCAGACTCAGATAGTTTTTCTGTATTTGGGAAAAAACAAAACTGGCAGCCGTTTAATAAAATCAATGCCCTCACTTTAGGTGGGTTACAGGCACTAAAATTTAATATTGAAACAACCCGCTTTACACAAGGTACGCTTACCTTAAAAGGGATTGAGCAAGGTCAGTTATTTATTAATGGCGAACTACAAACAGGTGATAAAAATAGCTATAAGTTAGCTTTAAATAACAGTACTCACTCTATTTTAATAGTAGCCCAACAAGTAGCTAATTGGCACGACGTAATGCTTGATTTTGCACCTAAAAACGACGTTGATAAAATTACGCTTAGCGCCTTAAAAACAAAACGCTTATCTGCAAAACAATTGTTTGATGCCCCTACGATCAGCCAATTATCACTCGCACCTAATGCTAAGCAGTACGTTACTACTACTCGCACTTATAGCGATAAAACACAAAACCAAGCAAATACAGTTACTGTACTTAAAGATTCAGATAATCAAACGCTTTATCGCTTCGAAGCAGGCCAACCAAGTAACATTATTTGGAGTCCAGATAACCAATATTTAGTGTATTTGTTAAATGGTGAACTTAAACAACTTAGCCGTAAAAACTTCTCAATAAAAACATTAGCAAACGATTTAGAAGGAGCCAATGGCTTTACCTTTTATAACGACACCAGTCTTTTGTTTAGCTGGTCTAAATCACCTGAGAGCACTAACAGCTTAACCAAGCACTATAAAGGTCTACAAGATCGTTGGTCGTATGCACGTACCACCAGCCAAATTTACATGCTTGATACTAAAAGTGGTTTAACAAAAGCACTTAGCCAAGGTCCTCTTTCTTACAGCCTTGAAGATTCAAATAGTAACCGTGGCAAAATATTAATGAGCCGCCCAGTAATGGCAATGCAAGCATCAACCCACCCTGAAACAGAGTTAGCCGAACTCGATTTAAAATCAAACAAGCTTTCATCGCTTGGTAAATTCAAAACATTTAATTTAGCCAAATACGCAAATAAAGATATTTATGTAATTGCAGGCCCTGACTTTAAAAATGGCGCAGGCAGAGCTCTACCAAAAGCAATGCTTGCTAATAACTACGACGGGCAACTTTACCTACTTACTGAAGGCGGTAAAAACGTAAAAGCACTTAGTAAACAATTCGATTCTGCTATTGGCCAACTGCAAGTTTTAGAAAACGGCGATGCGCTCATTAAAGTAACAGAGCAAGACACTCAACCGCTTTACCTATTTGATTTAAGTAAACAGCGCTTTAAAAAGTTAAATACAGGATTGGATATTGTTGAACAATTTAGTTACTCACACGACCGTAATACCGAAATTTTATTAAGTGGCACTAACGCTTTAGCGCCACAACAGCTAAAGCGCCTTAACGTCAGTAAAAATAAAACAGATTTAATATGGGATTCAAAACCAAGTAGCTATGCAAATACACGACTCCCTACATTAGAAGAGTTTAATTTTAAAAATAAACATGGGGTTGAAATAACTGGCCGCGTTTATATTCCTAGCAATTTAGATAAAACTAAAAAGCACCCGGCGCTCGTGTATTACTACGGCGGCACTTCACCAGTTACGCGTGGTTTTACAGGTCGTTATCCGTTTAACTTATGGGCAGAAAATGGCTACGTTGTTTATGTAGTACAGCCTACTGGCGCAACAGGGTTTGGACAAAAGTTTTCAGCGCAGCATGTTAATGCCTGGGGCGACTACACTGCAGACGATATTATCGAAGGCACGCAAGCCTTTTTAAAGAAATACAACTATGTTGATAGTGAAAAGGTAGGAAATTTAGGGGCATCATACGGTGGCTTCATGACCATGTTATTGGCAACTAAAACCGATATATTTAGTGCTTCAATAGCTCATGCGGGTATTTCTAATATTACCTCGTATTGGGGTGAAGGTTGGTGGGGCTACTTATATTCTGGCGAAGCATCAAAAAATAGCTTCCCATGGAATAACCCTGAGCTTTACAGCCAACATAGCCCTGTGTTTCATGCCGACAAAGTAACAACACCTATGCTACTTCTTCATGGTGATAGTGATACCAATGTACCTGTTGGCGAAAGCTTAACAATGTACACTGCGCTTAAACTGCTTAATAAGGACGTAGAGTTAATCGAATACAAAGGCGCCGACCACCAAATTTTTGCACGCGATAAACGATTTGATTGGTGGAACACCATGCTCGCATACTTTGATAAAAAGCTAAAAGATGAACCTCAATGGTGGGACTCAATGTATAAAAATAACTGAGCCTGAACCTTTAAAATAACGACTTAATACAGATTTATTAATAGTAGTATTAATTATTTAGCACCTTTTAATTAGTTTAAAGGTGCTAACCTCATCCTCTAATAACGTCTTATACACCTTTGAAATATTAAGTTACTTAAAACTAATAAACCCCCTTCTCAGCATTTACCTAATGGTGCTACCATACAGAGCTATAAGCATTCAAAATAAAGTACTATGGCTATTAATGTTTTATTGGTTGAAGACGATGAACTACTCGTTAAACGCATCCAAAATCACTTTGCAGATACCGAATTTACAATAGAGGTAGACCCAACTGGCGCTGATGCACTTAACATTGTAAGGCAGCGGGTAAACCTGCGCGGTGCTATATCATTAGCCATAATTGACATTGTTTTGCCAAAGCGTGATGGGCTTCAGCTGGCAAAAGAATTAAACACACTTACCGATATTGGCGTTATTGTATTATCGAGTCGTGACTCCCAAGCCGATCGTATTGCAGGCCTTGCACAAGGTGCTGATGACTATATTTGTAAGCCTGTCGATTTACTTGAGTTAGAACTTCGCATGCGCGCGCTCTATAAGCGTGTTGCCGTTAACCTAGAAGACGACGAAAGCGAAGAATTTATAGAATATGCTGACTTTAAGCTTCACCCCGATAACCGCACACTAATTACTGCTGCGGGCGTTGAGTCACGCTTAACTGAAGCCGAACATAAAGTGCTTATTTGCTTAATTAGTAATGCAGGTAAAGCCACATCCCGTGAAAAAATATCAGAAGAAATAGGCCAGCCCGATTGGAGCCCAAACGATCGTACTGTTGATGTGCTTATTGGTCGTTTACGTAAAAAATTAAATGACGAAAAAGATCAAAAACGTATTGTTACCGTTCGCGGTAAAGGCTATATGCTTTCTATTTAATACTTAGTTAATTGCGCAATAAGGCGCTCAAATGCGCGGTAATTAAGTGCTTCTTTAAGCTCATTTAAACTAATGTTTTCAGCGCCTTTTAAATCACTAATTGTACGCGCCACCTTAATTACTCTATGGTAAGAGCGTGGCGATAAAGATAACTTCTCGCTTGCTCTAGCTAAAAACTGCAACTCTGCTGGCGCCAGTACACAGTGCACACTCATTTCTTTATTATTAAGCCTCGCATTAACCTTACCTTGGCGTTTTAGCTGTAGGTAATAAGCCGCTTCAACTCTTGCTCTAACCTCAGCACTACTTTCCTCTGGCTGAGTACTTTGTAGTTCAACGCTCGTTAGACGAGGCAGTTCTATTTGCAAATCAATACGGTCAATAAAAGGTCCTGATACTCGCGATAAATAACGCATAACTTGATCGGGAGTTGCCCGCTTATCAGTATGGCTCCCTGTTGGGCTTGGATTTAATGCTGTAATAAGCTGAAACTGCGCCGGAAACTCCATTTGCCTTGCTGCACGTGAAATAGTAACCGTGCCGGTCTCCATTGGCTCACGCAGTGAATCAAGCACCTTACGCTCGAACTCCGGTAATTCGTCCAAAAAAAGTACGCCATTATGCGCCAATGAAATTTCACCGGGCTTCGGGTTTGAAGAGCCACCCACTAAAGCAACAGCTGAGCATGTATGATGCGGATTACGAAATGGCCGCTGTCGCCAATTAGTTAAATCTATGGATTGCCCAATAATGGAGTAAAGCGCGGCAGTCGAAATAGCTTCATCGTCCGACATAGTAGGCATTATAGTTGCCATTCGCTGAGCAAGCATTGATTTACCAGTGCCTGGTGGACCTAAAAATAATAAATTATGCCCGCCAGCTGCAGCAATTTCGAGTACTCGCTTTGCACCGGGCTGACCTTTCACATCGCTTAAATCAAGTAAAAAGTCAGGGGCTTGTGTGCAGTCGGGATACTCTATATTTAATGGTAAGGGTTGTTGATTAAGTAAATCCCCCCACACTTCTTGAATAGAGCTTACGGCTTTGCGTTTAACGCCATTAACTAGGCTTGCTAGGCTGTCGTTTGCAATAGGTAAAAAGCAGCAACGATCTTGCTCTTTTGCAGCAAGTACCGAAGGTAAAATAGCGTTTACACCACGCACCTCACCATTAAGAGCAAGCTCACCATAAAACTCGTACTTGTGAATATCAGGACACACTATTTGCCCAGAGGCGACTAAAATACCCACCGCAATAGCAAGATCAAACCGTCCGCCATCTTTTGGCAAATCGGCAGGGGCTAAATTTACAGTTATTCGTTGATCGGGAAAACCAAATTGTGAGTTTTCGAGTGCGCTACGTACTCTATCTTTTGATTCTTTAACGGACGCTTCGGGCAGGCCTACTATATGAAAAGCGGGTAAACCATTTCCTAGGTGAACTTCTACAATAACTTCAGGGGCATTTATACCCACTTGAGCACGAGAAAATATACGAGCTAACGACATTCCTTATCCTAGTAAATGGTGTGATTACACCAGTTTAGTCAGGATATTTAAAAACGTGTAATGTGATTTGCCATTTTATAGCAGCTAAACGAAGTAATAAGGTCATTAACATACCTAATACCATCGCCATTTCGGTTACTAACGAAAAACTAATGCCAAGCGTATAAACAGTGCCACCCGCTATACAGGTAATAGCGTAAAGCTCACCTTTTAATAGCATAGGGATCTCGCGTGCAAGCACATCTCGAATTAATCCACCAAAGCAGCCTGTAATTACAGCCATAATTACCGCTGTCATATCGGGCATACCAACAAGCTGCGCTTTTTGCGCCCCCATTACTGCAAAAAAAGCTAAACCAAACGCATCCGCTGTTTGTAAAATATAATGAGGTATCGGCTTTTGTTTATTTATAAGGCGTGTTGTAACAAATACTGAAGCTAGTATGGCAAAAAAGTAACTTTGATCGTGTAACCAAAACACAGGAACATCTAAAATTAGATCTCGCACTGTACCACCACCAATAGCAGTTACCGTCGCTAAAACTACGACTCCAAAGCCATCCATTTTTTTTTCGTACGCTAGCAAAGTGCCCGACACAGCAAACACCGCAATGCCTATTAAATCAAACCAGTGATAAAGTTCTGTCATGTGATGTGTATTGTTACTTAAAATCTTTTAACCGTTTTAACATAAAATACTCTTTTTTAAAAAATAAGTTATTTGTTAAACGTCACAGATATTAGAGTAAAGTCATTAAATAAAGCAGAATATAAGGTATTTTATCAAACTGCTGACACAAAAAATCACTCGATAAAGAGTGCGATTTTGTTTTAAATTTTTAGATATTTAATTTCAGTGGTTGCGGGAGCTTGAGTTTATAAAAAGCGAACCGACGACCTTCGCTTACTTATGCAGAGTATTTTGCGCAGTAACAGTGGGTTTAAATTTATAAGAATTTATTAAACTGCAGACGTAAAAAATCACTCGATAAAGAGTGCTATTTTATTTTAACTTTTTAGGTATTTAATTTCAGTAGTTGCGGGAGCTTGAGTTTGTAAAAAGCGAACCGACGACCTTCGCTTACTTATGCAGAGTATTTTGCGTAGTAACGGTGAGTTTTATAATTATAGGAATTAATTAAACTGCAGACGCAAAAAATCACTCGATAAAGAGTGCGATTTTGTTTTAGCTTTTTAGGTATTTAATTTCAGTAGTTGCGGGAGCTTGAGTTTGTAAAAAGCGAACCGACGACCTTCGCTTACTTGTGCAAAGTGTTTTGCGCAGTAACGGTGAGTTTTATAATTATAAGAATTTATTAAACTGCAAACGCAAAAAATCACTCGATAAAGAGTGCGATTTTGTTTTAGCTTTTTAGGTATTTAATTTCAGTGGTTGCGGGAGCTTGAGTTTGTAAAAAGCGAACCGACGACCTTCGCTTACTTATGCAGAGTATTTTGCGTAGTAACGGTGAGTTTTATAATTATAGGAATTAATTAAACTGCAGACGCAAAAAATCACTCGATAAAGAGTGCGATTTTGTTTTAGCTTTTTATGTATTTAATTTCAGTGGTTGCGGGAGCCGGATTTGAACCGACGACCTTCGGGTTATGAGCCCGACGAGCTACCAGACTGCTCCATCCCGCGCCTGAAATTTGTAGACTTGTTTAAAGTTGCTTACATTACAACTTGGCTTCCAATTAAAGAATTGGTTGCGGGAGCCGGATTTGAACCGACGACCTTCGGGTTATGAGCCCGACGAGCTACCAGACTGCTCCATCCCGCGCCTGAAATTTGTAGACTTGTTTAAAGTTGCTTACATTACAACTTGGCTTCCAATTAAAGAATTGGTTGCGGGAGCCGGATTTGAACCGACGACCTTCGGGTTATGAGCCCGACGAGCTACCAGACTGCTCCATCCCGCGCCTGTGTATTTTAAGTCTATCGACTACTTTATTTTATCTCTTAAGCTAGAGTTTACAGTAACCAAATCTTATAAAAAATTGGTTGCGGGAGCCGGATTTGAACCGACGACCTTCGGGTTATGAGCCCGACGAGCTACCAGACTGCTCCATCCCGCGCCTGTAATTTCTTTAAAACATTTTCGTAATATTTACGAGCCTGCCTTGAAGAGAGCGCTACTATATAGGAATAAACATTTAATGCAAGGCCTAAACTAATTAAAGTTGTTCAACCGAACAAAAAGCAATCAAATTGCTATTCTGCGCTCAACCTTTGATGCGGATTAATCATTTTTTGCCATTCCCAGTCTGGATGCCCCATCACTATAAAGTCAGGGTTCTCAGTACTCTCGCGTTGGTTGTACGTTAGCGGGTTAAATTCTGCATCGGTAATACAACCACCGGCTTCTTCAACAATAACTTGTGAAGCACCTGTATCCCACTCTCCCGTTGGACCAATTCTTAAAAAACAATCTGCTTTACCTTCTGCAACAGTACAAGCTTTTAATGAGCACGAGCCAATAGCAATAGTTGTAAACTGACTATTTAAATACTGACTCACCGCTTCTATTTTTTGGCGGCGGCTCACTGCAAGCGTCAAGTTCTCTGGCGGCGCTACAGATATTTGCTTATCAATTGAGTTTTCACGTTTAAAGGCACCATTTTTAGCTGTAGCAAAATAAGTCACACCTTTTGCAGGCCAATGAATAACGCCAAGCACAGGATGATTATTTTCAATCAATGCAATGTTTACTGCAAAGTCGCCACTTTCTAAAATAAATTCGCCTGTACCATCCATCGGATCGAGTAACCAATAACGCTGCCAGTCCTGTCTGTCGGCAAGTGCAGGTATAGGTGTTTCTTCCGACATAATTGGGATATCGGGCGCTAAGACTTTTAATCCAGCAACCAGTACGTCATTTGCTGCTAAGTCAGCTTTGGTAACAGGCGTATTATCTGATTTCTCTTGTTGGCCAATATCGCCTTTTTTATAAATGGCCATAATTGCATCGCCAGCACGCTCAGCTAATTCAATACACGGTTCGATTAATTTATTCATCGGCAGCTCCAGACGCTAAATACTTATCTAATAATAGCAAAGCTGCAACACTGCGTGCTTCGGTAAAATCTTCTTGGTCTAATAATGACTGCCACTGAGTTAATGGCCACTTAACAACAACAAGCGGCTCTGGTTCGTCGCCAATAAGGGTTTGTGGGTATAATTGCTTAGCAAATAAAATATGCATAGTGGCATTAAAGTAACTCGGCGCCATTGTTACTGTTCTTAATGGTTTAAAATACTCAGCACCAAAGCCAATTTCTTCTTTAAGCTCTCTGTTAGCAGCTTGCTCTGGCGTTTCGCCCGGATCGATTAAGCCTTTAGGAAAACCTAACTGGTAATCGTTTGTGCCCGCACAGTATTCACGTACAAGTAGTAATTCGTTGTCTGCACTTAACGGAACAATCATCACTGCTCCCCGGCCACCGCCGCGAATTCGCTCATACTGACGCTCTTCGTTATTAGAAAACTTTAGCTCTAAAGACTCCACAGTAAACAGGCGGCTTTTAGCGACAACATTGTTACTGAGGATTTGTGGTGGTGTTGGGTGCTTTTTCTGTGTCATTGGCGTTAATTTGCTATCATGGCAGTTAGTTCAATAATAAACCTTATAAGTTGAAATTCCTATGTTAAATTGGTCAAAAATCGATACCGTTTTGCTCGACATGGATGGAACATTACTCGATTTACATTACGACAGTCATTTTTGGCTTAACGTTATTCCTGCGCAACACGCATTAGCAAGGGGCATTAGCCTAGATGCAGCTAAAGCAGATATTTTAAAACGCTATCAAGCTGTGAGCGGTCAAATACAGTGGTATTGTTTAGATTATTGGGAGCAGCAATTAAGCTTGCCTATAATGGAGCTTAAACGAGAGTCTCAGCATTTAATTAAAATGCGCGAAGACGTACCTCATTTTTTAACTGAGCTTAAAAAAGCAGGCAAAGAGTTAATTTTACTTACCAACGCCCACCCTGAGAGTGTCATGCTTAAATTTGAGCATACAGCGATTGATAACTACCTAGATGGCGTAGTGTCTACTCATGAATATGGAGTAAGTAAAGAGCAACAAAGTTTGTGGCACCAAGTACAAAAAGACTTAGGGTTTAATAAGCAGCGCACTTTGTTTGTAGATGACAGTGTGCCGGTTTTGAATGCCGCACGAGAATACGGCATTGAGCACTTACTTGCAGTTGCTAACCCAGATAGCCAACAACCACATAACGAAATAGCCGATTACCTAAGTGTTACCGACTATCGTAAGATTATCTAACTCAACTTACGTGACTTAAATTTTTGGGTAACGCGCTTCTAGCCCTTGATATACTAACTTTGCAAAATCTGCATGTTCTGTATCAAGGCTTTTAACTACTTCAACTAAATGCTCGTTATCTTCTTGCCCATTCCATTCTTTAATATAGCTACCATCTTTGTAACCGTGATCTTGGCGGAAAAAATTTAACGTATTTTTACCTACGTAGCCGCGATATAAATCATCAATATCCATACCTATTTGCGCCATACAGCCGGCAAAAGCACCTGCATTAAACGTTTTATCAGCAACAGCAGACGCCGCTAATATCTCTAGTGTTTGTTTAAAGTCATCAGCTTGTTGAGCATTACTAAGCTCAGTTTCAAGTTGCTTTGCTAAGTCTTCGTAGCTAGTTTCGCCGTCAATTCTAAGCGATAGACCAAAATGAAAAATATCAACCAACTCTAAAATAACTTGTTCAGTATCTGGTGTTTGTTTTTTCCACCATTTCCAACCATGATGATCTAGCATTTCAGCACACTCAACCCAAATAGCGCGGTACCATTCAAACCCTTGAGTAAACCATTGCTCATGTACTTTAGTATTCATGGCGTTTTGCATTTCTAGCATCACTACTAGCTTGTTTAAATTGGCAGACATATCAATTCCTGTCGTTTTGGTTGGCGTAATTTTCGTTGGTGTAATAATACAGATAAAATGCTGATTGTGCATTGCTGTATATTTTTATTAGTGTGCTAGTTATGTTTATCGTGACGTCGTAAACTCATGCCATGAATCAATTAAATCAATGAAATCTTCAAAGCCACAACCACTACTTAAACCATTTTCTTCAAGCGCTAAATCGTCATCTTGATACGCTATTAGGTCTTCGCTGTCTTGATGAAGTGCATGGGCTTCAAATAATGCTTCGTCTTTCGTTAATATTAAATCTATTTCTTGGCCTTTTAGCGTTAGCGGCTCATAGCTTGAACTTACCGATGCAATAAGCGCTTGCACCATGGCTACTTTGTCTTTGCCTATTTCTTCGTTTAGCCAGCGACCAATAATAGCGTGTTCACTGCTTATTTTAATACGTAGCCCACTAATAGGGTCGCGAATAAATTGATATTCCATAGGGTTTGCCTGTAAATCTTTAATTGCGTAATTATATACGTAAACGCCCGTAAACCACAGGACATATAAAGTAAAATAGCGCCACATGGGCGCTATTTTACTCAACTTTAAAACCGTTAACTTCGCGATTTATAACGCGCTGCGTCAATGATCGACCATAAGTAAATAATAGGCACAAGTACAAAGCCTACAAGCACATAAATTAGTGCGTAACTTATTATAATAGCGAGTGCAAAAAATATAGCCGCTAAAATACGCCCTTGCACTAACTGCCCTAAACCAGGAAAAAATATATTACATAATGCTGCAATTACGTTACCGCCAGAACCTTGATCTGCCATACTAACCTCTGTATTTATTTGATTTTATAATTATTTACCTACACACTCTATGCCAATTTATTAAAGCTTACAAATCAAATAGTTAAATTAGTCTAGATTTAGAGAGTTGGTAGATTTTGCTAAAATTAGGTCAAATTAGCAATTATTGTTATCCGTTTACACTTTTTTATTCGCTTAATTAATTAGCAAGTTACTCGTTTTGAACACTATTTTATAAATAGCTGTTTATAAAAACAGTATTTTATTTAGCCTAACAAAAACACCTGTTATACTGCCCACAATATTGATTAAAAAGGCGTAACGATGGACGTTTCACAATTACTCGATGGCTTAAATGACAAACAACGCGATGCCGTTGCAGCCCCACTACAAAACATGCTGGTATTAGCAGGTGCTGGGTCTGGTAAAACACGAGTGTTAGTTCATCGTATTGCGTGGCTTATGCAAGTTGAGCAAGCCTCCGCTTACAGTATTTTTGCAGTTACATTTACTAATAAAGCCGCTAAAGAAATGCGTGGCCGCGTTGAAGAAACACTAAAAGCGCCTGTAGGTGGTATGTGGATTGGTACTTTCCATGGTTTATCGCATCGTATTTTACGTGCTCATCACCGTGAAGCTAATTTACCAGAAGCCTTTCAAATTTTAGACTCTGACGATCAGCTTCGGATGATCAAGCGCTTATTAAAATCGATGAATATTGATGATAAAAAATGGCCCGCTAAGCAATTTGGCTGGTACATAAGCGCCAAAAAAGATGAAGCACTTCGCCCTAAAGATATTCAAGCATACGATATTAATGAGCAAATGATGCTGCGTGTTTATGCCGCCTATCAAGAGGCCTGTGATAGAGCGGGCCTAGTTGATTTTGCTGAAATATTACTACGCAGCTACGAAGTGTTAAAAAATAACCCTACGTTACTGCGTCATTATCAGCAACGCTTTGCGCATATGCTCGTAGACGAGTTCCAAGATACAAATACCATTCAATATGCTTGGTTAAAATTACTTGCTGGCGATACTAACAGCATTATGATTGTAGGCGACGATGACCAAAGCATTTATGGTTGGCGTGGTGCTAAAATCGAAAACATTAAACGTTTTTTAACTGACTTTAGCGCAGAAACCATTCGTCTTGAACAAAACTACCGCTCAACAGCGACTATTTTGAAAGCGTCTAACGCATTAATTCAAAATAACTCAGAACGTATGGGTAAAAGCTTGTGGACCGACGGTAACGACGGCGAGCCAATCTCTATTTATGCAGCATTTAATGAGTTAGACGAAGCACGCTTTGTAAGTAGCAAACTACGAAGCTGGTTAAATGCAGGTAATGCCCTACAAGATGCCGCAATTTTATACCGTAGTAACGCGCAATCTCGTGTACTTGAGGAGGCCATGCTGCAAGAAGGCTTAAAATACCGTATTTATGGTGGTATGCGATTCTTCGAACGACAAGAAATTAAAGATGCGCTTTCGTATTTACGCCTAGTAGGTAATCGTCAAGACGATGCCGCGTTTGAGCGTGTAATTAATACGCCAGCACGCGGTATTGGTGATAAAACATTGAGCCATATACGAGATTGTGCACGAGCAGAATCGTTACCGCTTTGGTATGCCGCAAAAGCAATTGTAGAACAACAGCACTTATCTGGTCGTGCCTCTGGTGCAGTAAGTAAGTTTGTAGAACTAATCGAACAAATAGAAGATAAAATTAGCGATCTAACTTTGCATGAGCAAGCCAAGTACACAATTCAAACCTCAGGCTTGATGGCAATGTACCAAGCTGAAAAAGGTGAAAAAGGCCGTGCTCGCGTAGAAAACTTAGAAGAGCTAATTAGCGCATGTGACCAGTACGAACTTCCTGAAGACGAAGAATACAGCTCGCCTTTACAAGGCTTTTTAACACATACATCACTTGAGTCAGGTGAAGGACAAGCAGAAGAGCACGAAGACGCCGTTCAAATGATGACACTTCACTCAGCTAAAGGCTTAGAGTTTCCGTTAGTGTTTATGGTGGGCGTAGAAGAAGGCATGTTCCCTTCTCAGCAAAGTAACGAAGAGTCTGGTCGTTTGGAAGAAGAGCGCCGCCTTTGTTATGTAGGCATGACACGAGCAATGGATAAGTTATACATTAGCCATGCTGAGAGTCGCCGTTTATACGGGCAAGAAAAATACCATAGCCCATCACGCTTTTTACGCGAAATACCTGAGGACTGCGTTGAAGAAATTCGTATTAAAACACAGGTTTCTCGCCCGCCTGCCGCCGGGCGTTTTAGCGCATCAGTTAGCCATGCCGCATTTGAAGACAGTGGCTTTAACTTAGGGCAACGAGTTTTGCATGCTAAGTTTGGTGTTGGTACCGTACTTAATTACGAAGGCAGTGGCGCGCAATCTCGCGTACAAGTTAACTTTGACGACCTTGGCAGTAAATGGTTAGTAACGGCCTATGCACGATTACAAGCTGTATAAAGCTCACCTAAATGAGTTAGAACAACAACTAGCTGGCGCGTATCATCGTCAGCTAGTGTTGATTACGGGCAGCCCTGCTTGGTGTTATGAATTACTTAACTCATTAATAGATGAAAACAATACACTTGTTGTATCAAAGCAGTGCGCGATTAAAAATTCGTACTGGCCTACTCGCACTCACCAAATTTTAGGGCAAGAATTTGCTCATGCTGTTTACGATGGTTTTAGTGGTTTACACCCTGATAAACTTGCAGCACTTACCGGCACCGTTAAAGCAGGCGGTATACTGTTTTTATTACTGCCCGAATTAAATGATTTAGCCTCTTGGCAAGACCCCTCATTAAGTACAGTGCAATCACACGGTCAGAGTATTGAATACAGTTTATTTAATCAACGTTTCGCGGCTATTATTAAGCAATTACCCGCTTTTCATTTTAGTGAAAAAAATGGCTGTATTAGTAATCTCGTCAGCTCTGTTACGCATAATAAAATTGATTATGTACCACAGCAAAACTGCGTTGAACAAATAGTAAAAATAGCTAATGGTCGTGCCAACAGGCCTTTACTCATTAATGCTGATAGAGGTAGAGGCAAATCGGCAGCACTTGGCTTAGCTGCCGCAAAATTGAC
The DNA here is from genome assembly GCF_015864375.1 of Pseudoalteromonas sp. SWYJZ19. Classification (NCBI taxonomy): domain Bacteria; kingdom Pseudomonadati; phylum Pseudomonadota; class Gammaproteobacteria; order Alteromonadales; family Pseudoalteromonadaceae; genus Pseudoalteromonas; species Pseudoalteromonas sp. SWYJZ19. Next base: position 2,848 of record NZ_JADYXI010000007.1, on the reverse strand, counting down.
TGATAAAAAAGTAATTATTTGCAGCACTCAGTTTAAAGCGACCCATAGTAGCTTTAAACATTTAGCCAACGAGTTAGACCTGCAATACAACGCTCAACATAAACAGCTCGCCAACTTGCACTACGTTGCACCTGACGCGTTATTAAATGCATTACCTGAGTGCGATTTATTACTCATTGATGAAGCTGCCGCGATCCCTGTACCGTTATTGCTAAAAATGCTAGCTCATTACCCTCGTATAGTCTTTGCAAGTACACTGGTTGGGTATGAGGGCAATGGTAGGGGTTATACCATTCGCTTTAGTAACTATATAAAAGCGCACTATAAAGCCTCTAAAGTTGTAACGCTTGATGAGCCACTGCGTTTTGCTAAACACGATCCCCTCGAGAAGCACATTCGCACCTTGCTTGCACTCGATGCACAATATAAAGAGTTAAGTAGTGAGCAATTAGAGCAGCCAGTTCACAGCGAAATAACTCAGCAATCCCTTGTAAACAATGAGCCTTTACTGCAACAAGTTATTGCCCTGCTTGCATTGGCTCACTATCAAAGTAGTGTAAACGATTTACGCCAACTACTAGACGCACCATCGCAACGAATATTCATCAGCAAAATTAACAATCGATTAGTTGGTGTATGTTTAATCGCAATAGAAGGTGGTTTAAGTGAAGAACTTGCTCTACAGGTTATAAGCGGAGAGCGCCGCCCACAGGGTCATTTAATGGCTCAAACCCTCTCACAACTTAGTTTTAATAATGACTACTTAACACAGTTGAGCGCTCGCGTTGTACGAATAGCGATTGATCCGAGTTCTCACAATATGGGTTTTGGTAAAAAGCTACTTAGCTATTGCGAGTCGCAAGTAAAAAGCCAATGTAGTTGGTTTGGTGCAAGCTTTGGCGCAACAGCGCAGCTACTTAACTTTTGGCAAAAACAAGGGTTTGATACCGTAAAACTGGGTTATCAACGCGATAAAAGCACAGCTGAACATTCAGCGCTTGTGGTTAAATGCTTAAGCAATAAAAGTGCAATTATCCAACCTTTGAAAAAGCAGTTTAAAAACGACTTTTTTTATGCTCTTTTAACACATTTTAAAACACTAGATTGGCAACTTGTAAGTATTTTAATTGAAGGATTTAGCGATGAGTTAGTAAGCCCCGAGACTCGCGAACGATTAGCCTTACTCGTAAACAGTAACTTCACTCAATTTAATATCTCTGCGACTCTCTGGCAGGTAGTGAATCAGTCTCCTTCTTGTATGTCTCAATTAACAGAGTCTGATAAACAACTTTTAATAAAGTTAGTGCTGCAAAATGAATGTAATGAAAAAGTGATTCAACACTTAGGTTTATTAGGAAAAAAGCAGCTTGAGAATCAATTTAAACGTGCCATAAAAAACCTCACTAGTGCCATCTAATAACTCCTAGTTACCTATCTCTATTAAATCTTATCCATCTTTAAGCTATTTATTTAATTTGTTCTATCCTTAAAGCATTAACAGGTAAATTAAGATAAAGGCATGGAATTAATAAACTTTAAAGTGGGCTGCAAAACAATTTCACTTAAAATACTCGATATTTTATTAACAGAGCGCTTTGACAATAATCTAACAACTTTACCCAACAATAATAAAAGCTTTATTGGTGTTAAAGATTATATGGATATACCAACGCCTGTGTTTGATTTAGGTATTATTTTAAATAATATCTCAACCGAACAAAGTAATGCGCATGTACTAAAACAACTAAGAACATGGCAAGAAAAACTATTAAACTGGTTCAATACCCTTCAAAGTAACTTGCTAAATAGCTCGGCTTCTATTTCAAGCAATGATGCAGAACTACAAGATTTTGTTCTGTTTTACAAAGAGTTCAACACCGATAATGAAGACTTAAAACTAACAATGTCTCGACTTAACGAACCTTTCCAATCATTGCTAGAAACGGTAAAAGAAGCTATATCAGCTCATAATCAAAGCGATTATAAACAAGTATCAGCTCTGCTCGAAAAAATTAAGCGTAGTAACCTAATTCAGCTAGAGCGTTTATTCGAATCAGCTAAAGAGCAAATAACCTTAGACTATAAACCTATTATTGTTTTTACCACTAAAGACGGCTTAAACCCACACGTAGGGTTATTGGTAGATAAAGTCGAAGATAATATCGACTATAAAAAAGAAGACATTAAACCACTAGATAAGCTCACTGAGGTTGGTTTTGATCTAGACCCACAAACTAAAAATATGATGCGAGGATTAATCAAGCTTACACAAAAGCACAGTGTATTAATTGATCCAAGCGTAATATTTAAACCAACACAACTAGAAGAATCTGAAAGTGAAGAAACTCAAGCTTACGGACTATTTTAAATAGTCGTTAGATTTGGTTATAAACTTTAGTACTGAAGTAAGGAGCTATTCTACTCGACTTGTACATTTAGATAAATTGGAGAGAAATCGAGTGCGTAATGTTAGTTACTCATATTTCACTTTTCTGCAAACGTAAAAAAGCCCGAATCGTTAGATCCGGGCTCGCTACAATGTGAAGTCGGTGCGCTACGCAGTAGAATGTCATAGTGCCCACAGCAGTAGAAAGTCACGTAGCAAATGCTAATTTATTGGCCGAATGGGGTATTGAGGGTTTTTGTTGTGATTCTAGCGTCAGGAGTCGCTGCGCTGCGCTCGCCCTAAGTGATAGGTGTTGATGTGAGTGTGTATTAATTGCGCACATTTTACTTTTCTGCAGACGTAAAAAAGCCCGACTATTTCTAGTCGGGCTTTCTACAATTTGAAGCCTGGTAATGTCCTACTTTCACATAGCAAATGCTACACTATCATCGGCGCTGTTTC
>NZ_JADYXI010000068.1:0-524 GCF_015864375.1 Pseudoalteromonas sp. SWYJZ19 | reverse complement strand
TTTTTTTTTGAGTACGAGTAAGGCGGCTGTTTCTGCTAACGCTTTGTCTTTACGATTAAGCTCTTTTTGAAGCTGCTTAATTTCTTGTTTGAGCTGTTTACTGTCTGATTTTACGGGCGTCGTTGAAGGCCCTTTAGCAAAATCTTGCTTCCATTGTTTAATATGATGCGGGTAAAGCCCCTTAGCACGGCAATATTCATTAAGAGCTGCTTCATCTAAACTCGCACATTCAATAATGGCGTTAAGCCTTTCTTCTAAGCTCCAGTCATGAGGGCGTTTTTCTGTTGTCATGTGACTACCATTATTTTTAGTTTCAAATTCATGGTTTTTAGCAAGCGCGATCCATCGTTGCAAGGTTGAATAACCGATGCCTAAATCAAGCGCAATATCTTCTAGGCGAACATCATCACATTGAGATAATGCTTTTTCAACAGCTTGAACTTTAAATTCTTGTGTAAATCGACGTCTCATTTTATCTGCCTCTATTAAAAGTTAGAGGCGACAACTATCCTGACACAGGGGGA
>NZ_JADYXI010000066.1:0-542 GCF_015864375.1 Pseudoalteromonas sp. SWYJZ19 | reverse complement strand
GTAAACGTTGGTACAATCGGCCACGTTGACCACGGTAAAACTACACTAACTGCAGCAATCACTAACGTACTTGCAAAAGTATACGGCGGTGTTGCTAAAGATTTCGCATCAATCGACAACGCTCCAGAAGAGCGCGAACGTGGTATCACTATTTCAACGTCTCACGTTGAATACGATACTCCTTCACGTCACTACGCACACGTAGATTGTCCTGGTCACGCCGATTATGTTAAAAACATGATCACTGGTGCTGCTCAAATGGACGGCGCGATCTTAGTAGTTGCTGCGACTGATGGCCCTATGCCACAAACGCGTGAGCACATCCTTCTTTCTCGTCAAGTTGGCGTTCCTTACATCATCGTGTTCATGAACAAATGTGACATGGTAGATGACGAAGAGCTACTTGAACTAGTAGAAATGGAAGTTCGTGAACTTCTTTCAGAATACGATTTCCCAGGTGATGACTTACCTCTAATTGCTGGTTCTGCGCTTAAAGCGTTAGAAGGCGAGAAAGAGTGGGAAGATAAGATTGTTGAGCTTGC
>NZ_JADYXI010000065.1:0-588 GCF_015864375.1 Pseudoalteromonas sp. SWYJZ19 | reverse complement strand
GGCACTAAACCTATCGCGGTGAGCGTAAAGGCAATCCAGCCATCACTGTCGTTGGCTTTATCGTCATCAGTCAGTAGCATTACATTGGCTAAAATATCCCGCACGTCCATGACTTGGTCAATAACCGGTATCATTGAAATAATACTGCCTACCACAATCTGCGCCGTTGTAGGGTCTTTGTTAAAATCGCCTTGCAGTGCTCCCCATAACCAATCACCTGCTTGGCTGGCTATGTTGCTTGCTTCATCAAGTGTTGCTGTTTGCCCAGCTCTGCTCATTTGTATTGCAGAGGCGGGGGTTATTCTTTTATAAAGTGGGTTTGGCGTCGTGTTATCTAGAGGTTCATACTCACGCGTATCCTCCCCGTATTGAATAGTAAACTGACCATTTGGTACGTCAGTTAATTGTGCTATACCGTCTTCATCTAGCTGGCCTGTGCTTTGTGTTCCATCATCAAATTTAATTGTATAAGGTGCGTTTTTTACAGGGCTGCCATCTTGATAGACATAAAGTAAATCCACTACGCTTGACGTTGTTGCAGCAATACCTGAGTCATTAATGGTTATATCACTAATACGGCTAATATTG
>NZ_JADYXI010000064.1:0-624 GCF_015864375.1 Pseudoalteromonas sp. SWYJZ19 | reverse complement strand
GTCGCAGTGCTCTAGGCTCATCATTGCCCAACCTGCGCCTGAGAGTAAAAACGATTTTAAAGTCGATACATCATCAATTTTCATCATGGCGGAGCCTTTTGAGTACGATAGCCTGTCGCTGTCGATACTCAAGTCACTTTCAAACATGGCTAAACACGGATACGTTTGCAGTTCGCTATAGGTGAGTTTTTGAGGGAGTACGCCTTTAGCGCTCACAATGCCAATATCGAGCCTACCTATGGGGACGCTTTCTAAATCGCCTGTTGCATGAAATAAATCAAACCACGGGCCAATGCCTAATTCGGCTTGTCCGCTGTTTACTTGCTCTAATGAAATAAAGCGTTTTCCGCTTGTTAAGCTAAATTCTGTGCTTGTAAACAACCTAAAAGTATTACTTATGATCTCGTTGTAACTTTGCATATGGCAAAGTTGTTCGTAACAAATTCTAAATTGGGGCTCATTACCGAGTGCCAATTCTTTAGCAAGTTGTGCCAGCTCGTCGTTGGCATGCAAGAGTTGCTTCGCTTCGCGATGAAAAATACGCCCTTTTTCAGTAAGCTGTAATCGGTACTTACTTCTGTCTAGTAACTCAAACCCTATTTTTTCTTCTAGATTTTTAATAGC
>NZ_JADYXI010000063.1:0-697 GCF_015864375.1 Pseudoalteromonas sp. SWYJZ19 | reverse complement strand
GGCTTTCTCAGGGTATTCCGGGCGATACTTTAACGTCTTAAATAGCGATTCAGAATAAGGATTATCATTACTCACAGACGGTCGGCTAAATGAAGGAACAATACCTAACTCCTGCAATGTCGCTAATAACGTTGCCCCTTTCATTGGACTGCCATTATCCGAGTGCAACGTGACTTGCTCAGGCTTTACCTGCTCTCGCCTGCAAATATCTACCATTAAATCAGCCGCCAGTGTGCTTAGTTGTGTGTCATGAACCTGCCAACCAACTATTCTTCGACTATAAATATCCATCACTAAATATAAGTATAAAAACTGACCTTTAACAGCTGTTGGCAAATACGTGATATCCCATGTATAAATTTCGTTTACACGTATTGCCTTGAGCGCTTTTGGCTTTTTTATCTTTTTATTTGGTTTAACTTTTTCTCTGTGTGTTAATAATTTATGCGATTTCATAACGCGATAAAACGAGCTTTCTGATGCTATCCACACACCTTTATCCAATAGTTTAGGGACTATCTTACTGGGTGGTAAATGTCCATATTCTATTGAATTAACAGTCTTAATTATACGCTGTTGCTCTAATTCAGTTAGCCTGTTAGGTGGTCGCTTTATCGTACTTGTTCGCTTATCTGTCATATCATCAGCTTCAATCCAGCGTTGAATTGTTCTTGCCGTTAGACCAAGTAACTCACAT
>NZ_JADYXI010000062.1:0-741 GCF_015864375.1 Pseudoalteromonas sp. SWYJZ19 | reverse complement strand
TTTTCACTCCCATTATCGTTACTCATGTCAGCATTCGCACTTCTGATACCTCCAGCATACCTCCCGGTACACCTTCAACGGCTTACAGAACGCTCCCCTACCACTCAGAATAAATTCTGAATCCGCAGCTTCGGTGCATAGTTTAGCCCCGTTACATCTTCCGCGCAGACCGACTCGACCAGTGAGCTATTACGCTTTCTTTAAAGGATGGCTGCTTCTAAGCCAACCTCCTGGCTGTCTGGGCCTTTCCACATCGTTTCCCACTTAACTATGACTTTGGGACCTTAGCTGGCGGTCTGGGTTGTTTCCCTCTTCACGACGGACGTTAGCACCCGCCGTGTGTCTCCCGGATATTACTTTACGGTATTCGGAGTTTGCAAAGGGTTGGTAAGTCGGGATGACCCCCTAGCCTTAACAGTGCTCTACCCCCGTAAGTATTCGTCCGAGGCTCTACCTAAATAGATTTCGGGGAGAACCAGCTATCTCCCGGTTTGATTAGCCTTTCACTCCTAGCCACAGGTCATCCCCTAACTTTTCAACGTTAGTGGGTTCGGTCCTCCAGTTGATGTTACTCAACCTTCAACCTGCCCATGGCTAGATCACCGGGTTTCGGGTCTATACCTTGCAACTATTCGCCCAGTTAAGACTCGGTTTCCCTACGGCTACCCTATTCGGTTAACCTCGCTACAAAATATAAGTCGCTGACCCATTATACAAAAGGTACGCAGTCACCCAACAAGT
>NZ_JADYXI010000061.1:0-754 GCF_015864375.1 Pseudoalteromonas sp. SWYJZ19 | reverse complement strand
GGTGAATAATATCTATTAGATCACAGCGAATGAATGGATTCAAGGTTAAAAAGCAATCAATTGAAAATAGTAGAATACGTTCCTAGAAAGAGTAATTCTACAGCCTCAACGCCTTGCTAAGAGGCAAAATATAGTTGGTTAAAATAAGCGAGGCACGAGCAAAAAACCAACTGTATTTTGTCCTGCTTGTGCAACTTGTTAGTTGCCTTTTGCGAATTGCCAAAAGTCTCTGTTAGCGTACAGAACCCAATTTAAACTTTTGGGGACCATATAGAAATCTAAAATTTCAGTAGAGCTTTGGAATTTATCAAATTTAGACCATTTTAAATTTAGCTGTTCGCATAACCTTTTAGTTAAACCTGAGTGTTTATATTTACGTTCAAAGGTCTCAAATACAAACACTGTTTCGCCATATTTAGATTCAGAAACACCTGAAAAAATGAGACTGAATTGATCTTCAGATAACCAATTATTCACTTCGGAATTAGAGTTTTTAATGATTTCCCAAGAATTAGAAGTAAGACTTAATTCTTGGGCATTTTCAGTATCGATAATCGATTTTAATTCATCAAAGTGCAACTGAAACTCCATAGGCAACTAACGAGCCTGTAGATTAACTCGTTTTTTTATTTATTTTTATTGATAAACAAACCATAGCTGAGTTCCTATTTTGGTTCAATCGATTACTGTATTTTTACGCAGCATATAAAGAAGTGTTTGGTGTTGTTTAAATTGGCGTTTTGGAAGGGATTAC
>NZ_JADYXI010000060.1:0-834 GCF_015864375.1 Pseudoalteromonas sp. SWYJZ19 | reverse complement strand
GCGCTGTTAATACGCATACCCGATGATAAACGCTCCATTGATGTCGCTAAATCAGAACCTGATTGAGATAGGTTACGTTGTGCGTTTAATGAAGATACATTTGTGTTTACTGAAATCATAATAAAACTCCTGATTACTTTCGTAAAAGTACTGTTTTTATTTAACCAAGAGCCGTAACAAATTTATGTACAAGCCCCTTACTGATTAAGTTAACGGCAGGGAGTAAAATACCTTTAGCTTTTATTTATAAATAATTACAAATTCATGTTAATAAATTTATAACTTGTTGATTAGTTTGTTACTAGGGGTTAACTATGACACGAACTGCTTTTAAGACTTCTTATTGCAACTACACGGGTGTAGAACAATAGTAGGGGAATTGCCGAAAACAATTAAGTAACGAAATATTTAGCCTTGTTACAATACAATCATCTGTCGTTAAATAAAGCTCATATTGAGCCGATTGGTGCAATATTAAAACCAAATAAAAAGGAGATGACCAAAGTCATCTCCTTTTAAAATTATTATAAGTATTAGCTAAAATAGAGAAGTAGCTATTACCTTATTACTGTTAGCCTAATAGGCTAAGTGCAGTTTGCGGTAACTGATTTGCTTGCGACAAGATTGATGTACCTGCTTGTTGCAATATCTGGTTTTTAGTCATCTCAGCAGTTTCTGTTGCAAAGTCAGTATCTTGAATACGGCTGCGTGATGCAGATACGTTCTCTGATATGTTCGCTAAGTTACTTATTGTGTGGTCAAAACGATTTTGAACCGCACCTAAGCTCGCTCGTTGTGAGTCGATGTTTGCAATCGCGTTATCAATAATTGCTA